>DAITPG010000140.1:0-6575 GCA_036833715.1 Eubacteriaceae bacterium
CGGAAGCATTTGCCAATGAAATCGGCGCGGACGGCTATGCGATCGACGCAGGCGGTGCGGCTATCTTAGCGAAGAAAATGGTTCAGTAAGGCTCAATACATAGAAATAAACCCGTTTAAAATAAAAACACAGGAGGATTATATGTTAACCAAAAGACAAAATTTATGGGAAACGATGCACGGCGGAAATCCGGACCGTTTCGTTAATCAATATGAAGCATTCAACGTGGTGATGACTCCGCAGATGGCTTACTTTGCAGCCTATCATCCGGGAATGCCCCCTTATGTCAATGACTGGGGCGTCACCAACGAGTGGCCCGCCGGCACACCCGGCGCTTTCCCCGTCCATACGCCCGAAAAGGTCGTCATCAAGGACATCACCCGCTGGAAAGAATATGTGCATGCTCCGAGCGTAAAATGGACGGACGAACAGTGGGCGCCGTACATCGCGGCTGCCAACGCCGTTGACCGCACACAGGAATATGTGTGCCCGTTTGTCGCTCCCGGCCTGTTTGAACAGACCCATCATCTGGGCGAAATGGCGCAGACATTGATGAACTTTTATGAAGAACCCGAGCATATGCATGACCTTATCGAATATTTGAAGGATTATGAGCTTGCGCTCGCGGAAGAAATCTGCTCGCACTTAAAGCCCGACGGCCTGTTCCACCACGATGACTGGGGCAGCCAGCTTTCCACCTTCCTTTCGCCCGAAATGTTTGAAGAATTCTACTTTGAACCGTACAAGGAAATCTACGGATACTATAAATCCCACGGCGTTGAAATGATCGTTCATCATGCGGATTCGTGGGCCGCGACGCTGGTGCCGCACATGATCGAAATGGGCATCGACGTATGGCAGGGCGCCATGAAGACCAACAACATTCCCGAGCTGATCAAAAAGTACGGGCCGAAGATCACGTTTATGGCAGGCATCGACTCCGCCGACGTGGATAAACCCGACTGGACCCAGGCCGACATCGAAAAAGCGGTGAAAGAAGCCTGCGATTCCTGCGGAAAGCATTACTTTATCCCCAACATCACCCAGGGGCTGGCTATCAGCACGTACCCCGGCGTGTATGAAGCGACCACGGCCGAAATCGACCGTTATTCCAAAATCTATTTCGCAAAATAGGTATTTCCGGAGCAGCGTTTCTCCGTAAATATAGCTGATTGGTACCCGCCAGTTTACTTAAATTACTTCCGAACGGAAACGGTTTGTGTCTTCACCGTTTCCGTTTTCGTTTGCGCGGTTTCAATTCCTATAACTTAACCGTGTTTAATATTTGTAGCGGGCATGATTATTCAAATTAGGTTTGACGCGGCCTGCGGAATACGCTATAATAAGTATGAATTGTGAACGCAGCAAATTTTGCGGCGTGTACGTTATGGAGTTTTAGGAGGTATTATGAACTTAAGAGAAAATGTAATGGCAATCTTCAACAGAGAGCAGCCGGATTTCTACGGAGATCTGATGCACGCGGTATCCTTTATCGCCGATCCGGTGTTAAAGGCCGACGCGGTGCCGCAGGACGGGCTGGAGCACAAGGACGGCTGGGGCACAGTGCGCGTGTTTCTGCCGGGCGCGCCGGGCGCTCATCCCCACCTGACGCCCGACAACATCGTGATTAAGGACATCGAAAAATGGAAGGAACAGCTGGTCGTACCGTCTTTGGACAACCTGGACTGGTCGGAAGCGAGAGCGCAGGCTGTCGCCATCGACCGCAGCGAGCGTCTGGCATGCGCGTACTGCCCGGGCGGGTTGTTTGAACGCAGCCACTTTTTGATGGGCGTGGAAAACGCGCTGTGCAATTATCTGGAATATCCAGAGGAAATGGCGGAGCTGCTGCGCGTGATCGCGGATTACAAGATCGAATTTATCCGTCAGCTGGCGCGCGAAACGCATCCGGACATCATTTTCTACCATGACGACTGGGGAACCAAGCAGAACCTGTTTTTGCCTCCGCGCGTATGGAGAGAGCTGATCAAGCCGTTGCAGCAGGAAATTTCGGACGCCATCCACGAGGGCGGCATGATCTACATGCACCACGCGGACTGCATCTGCGAGCCGATCGTCGAGGACATGGTGGAGCTGGGCGTGGATGTATGGCAGGGCGTGATCGCGCAGAACAACATCCCCGACATTCAGCGCAGGACGCAGGGCAAGCTGGCCATGATCGGCGGCATCGACGGCCCGAAGATCGACATTGAAAACATCACCGAAGAACAGATCCGCGCGGAAGTGCGCAGAGCCATCGACGAGTACTGCCCGGCGGGACGTTTTTTCCCGGGCATCCCGAACGGCCGCTGCTACCGCGACTGGAACAACGAAATTGCCATGGATGAGCTGGCTGTCTACGGAAAGAAGTGGGCGCAGGAGCATCCGGTGAAGATGGCATAAGAGAGAATACATTTTTTAAAACCGCTGTGGTTTGCAGCGGTTTTTTTTGTGTATTAGGATTATTACAATTAATAGTCCTATATGTTCCCCTAATGTCTTTTATTTTCTCTTAAATTCTTTATAATTCTCTTAACTTATGAATTGTTCTATGATATAATTTTAGATAATAATTAATTAAGGTAACGAGTGAATGAATGATGATCTCCTGACCGTAGCACAGACAGCTATTTACTTGCAAGTTTCAGAAAAAACTATTTTACGATTGATAAAAGACCGCACTTTAATAGCATCAAAGGTTGCTCGTTCTTGGCGAATCAAATCTTCGGATATTGAAGCATACCTAAAATCTAATGCAAATAATAAAATCAACAATAGGAGTGAGAATAATGGTTAATGAAGCAAAAACTTCAGCTGTTTTTCGAGATTTAATACGAGCCAAGGGTTATTATACTGACCCTTTTATTGTTGTTGAAGAACAAAAAAGTGATAACGCCAAAATTAACAAACTATTGATTAATGCTTCGAAGCGTGGAGATAAGAATGGTAATCCAGACTTTATAATTTATTCTACAGAGTTTCCTGAATTGCTACTTGTTGTTGAAGCAAAAGCAGATATTAATAAACATCAAAGTAATAGTATGGATTGTTATGCTGATTATGCAGTCGATGGTGCTTTACTTTATGCTTCTTTTCTTTCAAAAGAATTTGATGTGTTGGCAATTGGAATCAGTGGCGAAACAGTAGATACATATAGAGTTTCTCATTACTTGCAACTTAAAGGCGAAAAAATTGCTCATCCAGTATTTTCCGATAAAATTCTTTCGATTAATGATTACTACAATGGTATTTTGCAAAGTAATTATAAATTTAATCAAGATTATGCTAAGCTTATCGAGTATACTAAGACATTAAATGAGTCGCTCCATGCGAAAAAAATTAAGGAGGCACAAAGAGCTCTTTTAATCAGTGGAATTTTAATAGCTTTAAAAGATGGCGGATTTAAAGCTGGTTATAAGAAGCACTCAAATGTAACGCAATTAGTTAAATCTTTATATACAGCAATTGATGGGCAATTATCAAGTGCAGAGATTGAACAACGAAAACTTGATACGTTAAAATCTGCTTTCAATTTTATTAAAGTTAACCCAGCACTAAATGATACAATTACAGGTAAAAAATTTCTCGAAGATTTAATTGATGAAATTGATCGAGAAATTAACGGATTTATGGTAACACATAAATACGTAGATACAGTTAGCCAATTTTATGTCGAATTTTTACGTTATGCAAACAACGATAAAGGGTTAGGAATCGTATTAACACCTCCTCATATCACTGAATTATTTACAGGACTTGCAGGTGTCGACAAGAATAGTGTAGTACTTGATAACTGTTGTGGCACTGGCGGCTTTTTAATCAGTGCAATGAAAAAAATGCTGATTGATGCAAATGGTGATGAGGCTAAGGAAATAAACATAAGAAAAGAACAACTTGTAGGAATTGAGTATGATCCCGATATTTATCCTTTGCTAATATCAAATATGATAATTCATCGTGATGGTAAAACAAATATATTCTTTGATGACTGCTTTAAAAAAATAAATAGTGAACAAAATATCAATAAAGAAGGAATTAAGAATAAGTTCAAACCAAATATTGGTTTTCTTAATCCACCATATAAAACAAAGAAATCAGATATCGAAGAATTTGAGTTTATTCTTAATAATTTAGAAGCTCTTTCACCAAATGGGACTTGTATCGCCATAATACCGATTAGTTGTGTTATCGAGAAATCACTAATAGCAATTAATATGCGTGAGCGGGTTTTAACTAAACACACATTAGAAGCTGTTTTATCAATGCCAGAAGAACTTTTCCATAATTCAAAAGTTAACACAGTAACTTGCGCCATTATATTAACTGCTCACAAACCACACCCTAAAGGTAAAAAGACATGGTTTGCTTATTGTCGTGACGATGGATTTGTAAAAATAAAAAACAAGGGAAGGATTGATGCAAATCATGTATGGGATGATGTACGTGATAAGTGGGTTAATGCTTTCCGAAATAAAGAGATTATCGAAGGCTTTAGTTTGATGAAAGAAGTAACTGCAAAAGATGAATGGTGCGTTGAAGCATATATGGAAACAAATTATGACAGATTTAACATTGAAGATTATGAAAATACTGTAAAAAAATTTCTTATGTTTAATTTTTTGGATTTATCTGCTTTAATAGTTGAGGATGGTGAAGATGAAGACATGTAAATTAAGTAACCTATTTGACGTGCAATATGGCACAAGTTTAGAGCTTTGTTATTTAGAGAAAGATCAAAATGGCATTAATTTTGTTTCAAGAACATCTAAAAACAACGGTGTTTCAGCAAAGGTTAAACCTATTATTGAATATGAACCTTTGCCAGCAGGATCTATAACTGTTGCAGCGGGAGGGTCTGTGCTTGCAACTTTTTTACAATTGCAACCATATTATTCTGGATTTCATCTATTTTGTCTTATCCCCAAAGTTGAAATGTCAAATGAAGAAAAATTATATTATTGCTCATGTATTGAGATGAATAAATATAAATATTCATATGGGCGACAGGCTAATATTTCTTTGCCTGATCTACAAATACCGACTCTTGAAAGTATACCATCATTTGTAAAACAATTTTCCATGCAAGATTATGCTTTGAAACTACTCAAAAAGAATAAATTTGATAATAGAGTTGTACAATATCCAGCAAATTTTGACTTGGTTCCATTGACTTGCCTTTTTTCTGTCGAAAATGGGCTTAGTTCTTCACAGATGTTACGTGAAAAGATAAAAAAGAATGAAAACTGGATACCTTTTATACGCCCATCTTATAGGCAAGAAACTAGTATTGATGCTTATATCAATAGACAACTTATATCTGTAAATAAACAATATCCAGCAGGGACTTTATATGTTTCAACCAATGGACAAGGTAGCCATACTTTTTCTTATGTTTCAACTACAGATTTTGTTCCAAATAGCGATGTTTCAGCACTTATCCCAAAACGGAATATGAGCCTTCAAGAAAAACTTTTTTATGCTCAATGTATTACGCGTAATCGTTACAAATTTTCTTATGGGCGAAAACCCAAAGGCGATAGGCTTAAAGCGATAATGCTCCCTAAATATCCACCTGAATATGTAATGAAGTACGATTTAAATGAAGTATTAAATAAATTTGAGGATATTTTAAAGCAATTATAATAGTAAAGCCCACCAATATCAATGGTGGGCTTAATGTTTTAAATAAACAAAAATTTCTATTTCCTCTCCGGCAGCTTCGCTCCCATTCCCGGGAAAGCCTGCTGACCGCTCACGCAATCGACCCTGCCGAACATCTTCTCCAGCTGCTCCAACGCCGCATCCGGCATAGGCGGCAGCGCCAAGCTCCGCAGGTTCTGCGCCAAATGCTCCGCCGAACTCGTGCCCGTCAGCGTCACATCGATGCCCGGCGTGTGCCGGCAGAAACGGTACGCCGCTTCCATAATTGATGCCGCATATCCGCCCTCGATCAGAAAATCCAGCGTGCCGTCCTCGCGCACCAACGCTTCGTCCGCCTGCCCGGCTTCCAGCATCCTGCGCACATCCAGCTTCAGCTGCGCCGGGTCCGATAACGAACTGCGCACCGCAAACATGCACAGCGTGCCCACGTTCTGCGCCATCGTCAAAGGCAGAATCGTCTTCGCCGCCGAGGGATTGAGCAGATTGTAGCCCACCATCACCACGTCCCATAGGTCGTCCGCCAAGGCCAGCTTCATCGCCTGATGCGTGGTGTCGCCGCCGAACAGCTCGGTGAAGCCCGTGAACCGCAGCTTGCCCTTGTCCCTCAGCCGCTGCAGCTCGGGAACAAACCGGTCGCGCACCGCGGCGTAATCCTCCGGCACTACCGCGTGGATGTGCAGGATGTCGACGTAGTCGGTCTTTAACAGCGCCAGGCATTCGTCCAGATTCTTCTCCAGCTCCGCCGCCGCCTTGATGCCGCCGTCGCCGGTGTTGTAAGGGAATTTGGTGGAAAGCACATAGCTCGCGCGGTCGACGCCCTCCAGCGCCTTGCCGAACGCAGGCTGCGTGCCGTACACATACGCCGTGTCAAAAAAATTGACGCCGCTTTCAAACGCCGCGCGGATGATGCCGACGGC
>DAITPG010000141.1:0-6556 GCA_036833715.1 Eubacteriaceae bacterium
GTCCAATATTTCTATCGCTTTTATATAATAACCTAAATTAACCATAAGAGGTGTTTCAGATATTGTTTTTTCTTTTGTAGGTATAGACTTTATGATTAAATCCCCTTGAGCAGAATATGTAGGACCGCCAAACAATATTCCCAATAATATTGTTCTTTTCGCGCCTAAAAATGTTTGTCCTTTTCTATTTGAGTAACCATTTTCATTCATAATAAATATTGGTGAACCTGAAGATCCTGGGAAACAGGCCATATCTATAACGCCTATTCCTTTTTCATTAAAATCAAAAGCAGGATGAGCGGCAGTAAACCCTTTTCGAAAAATAGGAAAATTATTTTTTTGGTCATATAAACCAATAGGATAACCTACCATAACAAGTTCTTCAATAGCACTAAGTTCATCCAATTTTTCCTGCGTTGCTAAAATCGACTCATCATTTGAAGTATGAAATACTTTTTTACCCGTTCTTTTATATACTTCATCAAAAAGAGGAACTGCAAAACAAAAGCATAAATCCAATTTAGTATGAAATATCCAATTAGTTTCATAAGTAACTTTATAATTTTGATCTGATGAATCATCATCATTTCTTAGATGAACTTCAAACGAAACTATTTCTTTTGGATTTTCATTAATTACATGCTTGTTTGTTATTATTATCGGTATAGAATCTTCACCATTTCTAAAAGTGAAATAAAATCCTGTTCCAGAACCAGTTTTAGTAACAATTCTAACAGTATTAAACATAAGTCTTTCAGAATTTGAAATAGGTATCATTTAATATCCCCCCATAACCGCAATATTTTAATTTAAATCAATTTTATCTCATTTTTTGCCATTCGTCAATTTAATCTTGAATACGACAAAACAAATCAAAAAGACGCTCCTCAAAGCGTCTTTACATTAACTCTTAATATGCCTACCTCACGCCATCTCCGTCTCTCCCACTTCCCCAACATCGACAGGCGCGCCCTCCAGCAGCTCCGGCTCGTTCAAGTACTTACGGATGCGTGCGAACGCCCGCGCGAAATAACTGCCCGAGCAGATGCGTTCGTCCATCACCACGCCCAGCGGGATGCATTCCGTCATCACGGGCTCGCCTTTGACGCGCAGCGGCACATACCGCTTGTTGCCCATCGTGATAAACACGCTCGTGGTGCCGAACTCGTACGTGTGGTGGTAGATGTGGTTGGTGCGGATGCTCGCCAAATTCGAGAACGTCATGCTGGTGTGAAAAGGGCTTGCGTCGATCAGCTTCTTCGGCAGCAGCCCGAATTTGTCCATCACCTTCAGCGCGCCCACCGCCGTGTTCAGCAGGCCGGGAATTTTTAATAATGTGCCCATCAGCTTGTCCAGCGAATTTTTGGTGTCTTCCTTTTTGTTTTCGGATACAAACTGCTCGATCTTCTTCTGCACGGCAAAGATATCGTCGTCAAGCTCAAAGTAGACTTTCGGCATGGTGGCGTTGTCGTCGCCGGGTTTCAAAATGACCAGCGCCACGCAGAATTCGTTGCGCTCATAGATCTTCTTGTTGGCGATAAAGCGGTTGAGCCGCGGAAACTCCCGCGCCGTGCGCAGGTATGCCGTCATGATCACCGCCATATGGCTGATGAAGCGCTCTTCCTTGCGGTTCTTTTTGATGTATTCCTCAATGGGCTCCGCCGGGATATCGAGGGTGATCATGTTCATCGCGTCGTAGCGTTTGCTCATGATATAAGGGATGATGGTGTACATCGGGTCTGCGTTCTTTATCCTTTTGCCGTCTGCGCGCATAGGGCCTCCAAATTTTTATTGATGTCGCTTTTTTTATTCCGGATGTCCGTTTTGGAAGTCCGGCGCCCCGTTTTCCCAACCGATTTGCCGCTTTTTCGACAAATTGTGATTTGATGTTTATTATACCTTAAATGGGCTCCGTTCGTCAAATTTATTTATTGAATATATACGATTTTTTATGATATACGGTCGGATTAGTCCGCGCCCCCGATTATTAAAAACCAAAGCGGACTTTGAATTGATGTCACTTTTGCTGAATTTTATGCTACAATATACAAAAGGACGCTTTCGTCCGCTTGGGAGGGAGATTGTTATGCTGCCGTTTCTGATTTTCTTTGCCGTTTTCACCGCTGTCTGGATTCCCGTGCGCAGCCTTGTGCGCAAAAAATTCCTTATCGAAAAATATGAATACCCCTATCGCTACGTGAACAAAACGCAGAAAAAAGTCGAGATCGCCCTGTTGATCTCGTTTATTCCCGTTTCCGCTGCGGCGATCTTTTATAGCCATCGCAAGGATATAGTTTTATTATGTCTTTTGTCATTTAACTTAGTGCCAAAGGCTTTTCGCGCGTACATGGAGGCTCGATTTGACAAAGTATCCAACCGCCATATCCTGAGCCTGACGGACACGGCTTACTGCGCCGTTCTTCTGGCGGCGGCGCTCGCCTTTCCTCTGAACCTGGGCTGAACGGCGACATGCGATAAAAGAAAAGGAGTTTGTTGTGGATAAGTTTTTGATTCTTTTTGCCGCATCCAGCGCGGCGGCCTTTCCGCTGCTGCTGTATGTGCAGGTGAAGCTCGATATCGAAGGCTTCAAGCTTTATAAACATGTAAGCAAAACGCATCGCCGCATGGAGCTTGCCTTGCTGCTGCTGCCGCTTGCAGGCATTGCCGCGGCGCTGCTCACGCGCAACGCCTTCTTTGTCCCCGCTGCCGTGTTTTTGTATCTGCTTGCTCTAACGGCGCTCCGCATGGTGATGGAGCTGAGGCACGACAAAGCTTCGAAGCGATACATTTTAAATTTGATCGCCCTCATCTATTGCTCTGCGGTCACCGCGGGCGCCTTCATTTTTCTTCCGATGCGTTTGTTTTAACCGCGGACGGATTATAGCATCAAGCGAAATTGAGTAAACGGGCAGGAGTCGGCGATGTTAAAATTTTTAATTTTTTGTCTCGCAGCTTTATCTATGTATTTAGTCATTCGTTATTTCTTGCGCAAAAAGCTGGGAATCCCGCGGGAATATCCTTACCGGTATATCAGCAAGAAGCATAAAACCGTCGAAATCGTTTTGTCGGCGGTGTGTTATGCCGCGTTCCTCGCCGTATGCATCATATTCGATTGGTACCGTTACCGATATATCAATTTTTACTTTTTTGGCTTGCTCGGCCTTGTCGTTCAATCCTTTCGCCTATTTATGGAGATCAAATACAACAAAGAATCCAAACATTACCTTTTAAGCCTTGTTGATTATTTTTTTACGATATTTATGCTCATCGCCGGGCTGATTTTTTTGCCGCTGAAATAAGATATGCTTATACAAAACAAAACAAAATCAGCGGGTATCTCCGCTTTGAAAGGTATTGTCATGTTAAAATTTTTGATTTTCTTCGCCGTCTTATCCGTTCTTATGTTTCTTATCGATCGCTTCATTCGTAAAAAATACAATATTCCAAAAGAAGAATTTATTTACAGGACGGTCAATAAAGCGCAAAGGATCGGAGAGATCATAATCATTATCCTTGCGGGCGCAGCGCTGCTTATCGCCGCCGTAACGGTGAATTTTAATTATCGCTTTCCCGTCTTCATCATGCTCTTCTGCGTGTATCTTTTCCGCGCCTATATGGAACAGAAGCACGAACCTCACAATAAACGCTATCTCATCAGCCTTGTCGGCTGCGTCTATGTTTTACTGCTCAGCGTCGCGGCTTATTTTTGGTTTCCGCCGCTGGGTACGTGCTTGCTGTAAGGCAGAAGGCTGACAAACATTTTCACTGCTTCGCCCTCTTTTCTTCTCTTGCCCGCTGCTTGGGATCAATGTATTCCGCCGCGTTCGTGTACTGCTTAATCAGCGCCGCGGGCGTATCGACATCCGCCAGATCGAAGAAACAGAAATAATTAACATTATTGATGAAGTTAGAAAATAACCTGCATGTCGGGCGTAAAGGTTCCATTTCTGGATTTTCGTATAATTCGCGCCACGGATAAATGCAATATCGTGAAAGATATAAATTACTACCGTTTATGAATCTGCTTATTCGATATACTTTGATTTCGTTGGGGAACCTCTTTTCATTCATAGCAATCTTACTATCTTTAATAAATAGGTCGATCGCACGCTTATCTGTAATTGCATAAAATGTGCTTCTTTTTCTGTTTAGCCACAAATTATAATCGCTAAGAATAATAGGGACAAACATTATTGTACACCAAATAAAAAGGAAAATCTCCTTGCATATTAAAAACAGAATACTTGCAACTAAATAAAACATCGGTAAAATACTGAAATACGTTTTTTCGAAACAAATATTCATATCCGGCTTCCCCTGCCACAGCACTGTTTCGCCCTCTACCAAATGATCTTCCAGATATTTTTGCAGCTTTATCTGCTCCGTTGTCGGTTCATTGCTTTTCATGTTTTCTCCTCTGCCGTTTGTTCATTTTTTCTTCCCTTTCCCGCTGCTTCGGGTCGATGTATTCCGTCGCGTTTGTGTATTGCTTGATCAGCGCCGCGGGCGTATCGACATCGGCCAGGTCGAAGAAACAGAAATAATTGATGTGATTCATGTAATTACTGAATGTATGATATTTTATGCCGTCTAAATCCCTTTCATCGTTATATGGTACATATATAAAAGGAGATCCGATACGAATTCTTTTTCTTCCCAAATATAAATTACCGCCATTTTTTGACCTTCTCACCTCGTAATAAATGATTTCGTTTAAATTTCTTTTATGTAAAGTAATATCATTCTTATTGTAGCTGTCATGGATAAATACATCATAAATATTTTTATTTGTAATTGCGAATAACTTGTTTCTTTTACGTTCAAACCATGGGATTGAGTTGACACAAAAACCAACAACTAAACACAAAACAAAAAAAATAAAAGTAAAAAAATCGTGATCCATTAAGTAGGCGAACATAAATGGCACCGTATATAAAAACAAAGGACCATAAAACAGTACCACTTTTTCTTCCCTAAAGTAAATCTTCATATCCTGCTTCCCCTGCCAAAGCACCGTTTCCCCCTCTTCCAAATGCTCTTCCAGATATTTTTGCAGCTTTAGCTGCTCCGTTGTCGGTTCATTGTTTTTCATGTTTTCCCTCCGCCCTCTTCTTCATTTTTTCTTCCCTTGCCCGCTGCTTCGGGTCAATGTATTCCTCCGCATTCGTGTATTGCCTTATCAGCGCCGCGGGCGTATCGACATCGGCCAGGTCGAAGAAACAGAAATAATTAATGTTATTGATATAATTGACTAATATTTTAAAGGTTGGGACAAGCGGCTCTTTATAAGGATTTTCGGAAATTTCTCGCCAAGGCCACACGCTACCTCGTGACATATACAAATTACCGCCGTTTTTTAATCTGCGTATTCGAAAGACCTTGATTTCGTTGGGAAATCTCTTTTCGTTTATTTTGATATAACCGTTATTAAAAAACAAGTCGACTGCCCGCCTATCGGTGATCGCGTAAAATGTATTTCTTTTTCTGTTAAACCATGGAACCAATTCAGTGACAAAACCGATTAAATAAAAAAACATTAAAAACAAATAGCCGAAAATGCTCTTATGAAATAATAAAAAAATGCTCTGTAAACCCAAAAAGATTAGCCCTGTAGTAAGAAAATGTTTCTTTTCAAAACATAAATTCATATCCGGCTTCCCCTGCCACAGCACCGTTTCACCCTCTTCCAAATGCTCCTCCAGAAACTTTTGCAGCTTTAGCTGTTCCGTCGTCGGTTCATTGATATTTTTCATGTTTTCCCTCTGCCCTTTATTTTATTATCACCGATCGATATATTCCACGGCATTCGTATATTGCCTGATCAACGCCGCGGGTGTATCGACATCAACTAAATCAAAAAACGTGAAATAGTTGATATGATTCATGTAATTATTAAATGAATGAAACGAAATATTATCTTCATGATTCGGATCATATTTTTCGTCTTTTATATAATCAAAAGAGCTTCCGGTTCGATAACGGCTTCTTCCCATGTGTAAATTGCCGCCTTTTTCAAATTTTCTTACTTCATAAGTCACTAATTCATCAAGTTTCTTCTCATGAATAATAACTTCTTCACTGTACCTGTCAATTATAAACAACTCAAATACACGCTGATTCGTAATAACAAACATCGTATTCTTTTTTCTGTAAAGCCATTTCATTTTCTCAAAAAAGAAATCCCACAATAATATCGGAGAGAATATTATTAAGGAAAAGCCTATACTCTGTTTTGATATGATACTGGACAGAAAAACTGCCAATAAATAAATTATAAACATCGGGCTTATCCAATCAATTTTTTCTTCATAAAACATTATCTTCATATCCGGCTTCCCCTGCCACAGCACCGTTTCGCCCTTTTCCGAATGCTCTTCCAGATATTTTTGCAGCTTTAACTGCTCCGTTAACCGCTCATTGCTTTTCATGTTTTCCCTCTGTACGCTTCTTCATTTTTTCTTCCCTCGCCCTCTGCTTCGGGTCGATGTACTCAGTCGCTTTTGTGTATTGCTTGATCAGCGCCGCGGGCGTGTCGACATCCGCAAGATCGAAAAAA
>DAITPG010000142.1:0-6529 GCA_036833715.1 Eubacteriaceae bacterium
CAGGTGCCTGTACTCCGCGAGCAGCTGAGGTTTCCCCACGCCGAAGACCAGGATGTCGATATCTTTATAATGATCGGTTACCGACTTGATGTCGGGATGATTCACCAACCCAGCAATAAGGCCGGCATCGACCGTATCGGGAATATTAAGCTGCATCGTCTCGCATTTGAGCTTCATTCCCAGATAAAAAGCGATCATGTTTGCCTGATAGGAATGGCTCGATCCGATGGCGCCCCGTACAGGGATCACGGTATAACCCGATTTTGCGGTATTGCGTAAATTATCGGCAAATGCTTTGAGCGTAGAGCCTCCCGATACCGCGATGGTACCGCCGTTATCCAGTCTGTCCACAAAGTAATTTTCAGCCGCGATCCCTAAATTATTCAAAGCATTGGGGTCTTTATCGCAATTTCCTTTGCAGATAATCACTTTGCGAATGCGCAGCAGATTTTCCAGACGGGTTTGCTTTTCTCGAAAAGAATCGATTTTTGAGAAAAAATCGTAGAGGTACGGCGTCACGTCATCTATATGCTCGCTTAAAAGAACGCCTCTTTTATCGATCACAATGATATTCTTTTTGAGCATATAATCCAGATGGTTTCTGACCGTGCGTTCCGGCATATTCAATTGCTCGGTGATCTTGCGTCTTCCTGCCGGTTGATTTTGTTTGATGAATTCAATGATCTTGTATCGTTCGTACAAGGTTTCGATCATGTCTTCGCCGATCAGCTTCTGCGCGCTGAAAATGTCCATGGATTTTCTCCTATAAACGGGATAAAACTGCCCCAGTGGGACAGTTTTATTATATGCTTGTTTGTTTTCATATGCAATACTTTATTTATATTATATCATAAAAATATTTTTTTACACAGTTAAGCGCGTTATTAATTTTTTCTTTCCTTGAGAAACAGCGCCAGATCGCCTAAAAAACTTGTTGCGAGCTTCGCATCAGCCAAGGCGGAAAAACTTTGTTCGCAAAGCGCGTCGACTTTATCCAGCGAGGTCTGCAGGCCGTGCACAAAGGGATAGGTCATTTTATTGAGCTGTGCGTCCGCGCCGGTTTTTTTACCCAGCTTGGTTTCATCGCCGATGACATCAAGGATATCATCCACGATCTGAAACATCAGCCCGATGTTTTCGCCATATTCGCTAAGCGCCGCAAAGCGCGCGTCATCGGCACCGGCGCAAAGAGCGCCCGCTTGTACGCACGCTTTAATGAGCGCGCCGGTTTTATTCTTATGTATAAAATCCAGAATCGGTTTGTCCGGCAGCGAATTCTCATTTAAAATATCCGCCGTCTGCCCTGCAATCATACCATACACGCCTGCCGCTCTCATAAGCGCCGCGCCGGCTTTGATATAGCTTTGCTGATTGACGGCGCCGTAAAATCCGCCAAGGATGGTTTCAAAGGCCGTGCTGAGCAAACCGTCGCCTGCCAAAAGCGCCATGGGTTCGCCGTAAACCTTATGATTGGTTAATTTTCCGCGCCGGTAATCGTCGTTGTCCATGCAGGGAAGATCGTCATGTATGAGCGAATAGGTATGGATCATTTCGGCAGCTACCGCCAGCGGCTCGCAGGACAAAATATCCCCGCCCAAAGCACGGCAGGTTTCAAGTACAAGGATGGGCCTTATCCTTTTGGCGTCGGCGAAAAGGCTGTATTCCATGCTTTCGTACAGGGTTTCGGGATATTGTTTTTTAAAAGCATACCTGCTGAGTATCCGGTTGATTTCACCGGCTTTTTCGTTGAGCTCGTCGGTAAACATTTCAGTCGGTTTCTCCCTGCGTAAAATCCGCTTCGGAATATTCGCCGTTTTTCATCAGCAGAATTTTTACCTTTTCTTCCGCTTTGGAAAGTTCCTTATTTAAGGCGGCAATCAGTCCGGTTCCCTCTTCAAACAGCTTGATCGATTTATCTAGACTGATCTTATTGGACTGCATATCTTCAACGATCTCTTCCAACCGCATCATTTTTTCTTCAAAGTTCAGCTGAATTTCCATACGTTTTGATCCTTTCCGCTATTGCAATGACTTTGGAATCTATTTTTTTGTTTTGAGTGATCACTTCGATCTCATCGCCTGCTTTGATGCCTTCTTCACCGACAAAAACGCCGTTGGAAGCCAGCACGCAGTAGCCTCGTTTTAAAATATTTTCGTAGGACAAGCTGTTAAGCAGCGCATCAAGGCTGCTGAGCTTATTACGGCGGTCATTGAGCTTGTTGCTCATGCGGTCATTGAGTTTTTCGCTGAGATAATCCACCGTCATGGATAGATTTTGTATCTTTTCATACGGCCGCTGAAAATATGACAGATTGGATATCGATTTGACCTGATGGCGCAGCGCGTTGAGCCGCTGGGTAAGCGATTCGCTTAGCATGGTCGCGTAGCGTTTGAGGGCAAAGAGAATGTCCTGCACATCCGGAACAGCCAGCTCGGCGGCTGCAGAAGGCGTGGCAGCGCGGATATCGGCGACAAAATCGCAGATGGTAAAATCCGTTTCGTGCCCCACGGCGGAAATGACCGGTATGCGGGAATTAAATACGCTTTCCGCCACCACCCGTTCGTTGAACGCCCACAATTCCTCGATAGAGCCGCCGCCGCGGCCTGTGATAATCAAATCGGCCAGATTCTCTTTGTTGATGAGATCGATCATCAACGCAATATCCAGCGGAGCGGATTCTCCCTGCACCAGCACGGGGCAGATCAAAATCTTGGCGCCCGGATAGCGGCGTTTCATTACCGATATCATATCGCGCACCGCCGCTCCGGTGGGAGAAGTGACCAGCGCGATTTTTTTGGGCATATACGGTATCGGTTTTTTGTTGGACTGGTCAAAATAGCCCTTGTCCCGCAAAAGATCGAGCAAGCGGTTATAGCGTTCATACAGCGTGCCGATGCCGTCTTCGACCATTTTATTCACATAAATCTGATAATTTCCATTTTTTTCGTAAACGCTTACCCTGCCGCGCACGATCACGTTGGCTCCGTCCGTTGGATCAAAATCCATTTTGACGGCGGCGCTTTTAAACATCACACAGCTGACCTTGGAATTTTCGTCTTTCATGGAAAAATACAAATGCCCCGACGAATGTCTTTTGAAATTGGATATCTCGCCTTTGACGCTCACGTCCGATAAGACGTCGTCAAATTCCATCAGGCCGCCGATATATTTATTCAATTGACTGACGGAAAGAGATTTATTGTCCATCGGTTTTTCCTTTCAGCGCGTCGAGCCCGATCAGCGCGACGCCCACTGCGTTATCGTTGCCCAAGCCGTCCGCGGCAAAACCGATCCGTTCGCAACCGCTTGCGGCCTGCAATATTTTACGGATATGCCTGCTGCCGCTTACGCCGCCGCAATAAACGATATCTTTGACTTTATGTTGATTTGCGGCGTTGGCAACCGCGGTTTGAATGGTATTTCCCACGCAATCGAAAACTCCGCCGATAAGCTCTGCCTGCCCGCAGCCTTGCTGCTGAAGCCGGATACTTTGGCTCTCAACACCCGAAAAGCTCATGTCGGAGCCTTGGACGCTGACAGGAAAACGCACGGAATGATCCGTTGAACAAAGCTCATCCATTTCTTTACCGCATGGAAAAGATAATCCGAGCCGCACGCCCACCCTGTCAATGAACTGCCCCGCGCTGATATCAATGGTCTTTCCGATGATATTCGACGCATAGCCTTCTTTGTCCTTTGAGCAAAGCAAAATTTCGGTGGTTCCGCCCGAGAGATGCACACAGATAAACTGGGTTTGATCGATTTCGGGTTTGTCAAACACCGCCGCTTTGATGTGCCCCTCCTGATGCGTTGTTTTTATCAATGGCAGTTTGAGCATATCGGCAATCACAGAGGCAAACGCCATGCCCGCTTTAAAGCAGGGCATATAGGAGCCCTCTACCCTTCGTGGCGCCGCTGATACGCAGACCGCTGTAAAGGAGCAATTCTTGACGGCGGCAAACATTTCGGGCAGATGGTTGACATGCTGATAAAAGGCCTCCGACTGCCGCAGGCCGCGCTCCCCGTCTTTTACGGTAAGCATGCGGCGGATATCGAAAACAGCCTTGCCGCCCTCATCGGCGACGCAGACGGAAGTGGTGTAATTGCTGGTGTCAATTCCCAGAATCATTCAGCTCGTCCTTTTTGTAGATAGAATTGAGCAGACCGTTGATAAAAACGCTGTCCTTGTCGTCACAGTAGATATGGGATATCTTTACGGCTTCATCGATGGCGCTGATTTCGGGAATTTCGTTATTGTATTTGATTTCATAGATACCGAGCCGGAGCAAAGCCAAAACGGTTTTGGGGAGCCTGGATATCGTCCATCCCGTCAAATTATCGGTGATCAGACCGTCAATCTCATCGAGATGATTTAAAATACCTCCGATGGTCGTCAGCGCATATTCGCCCTGCACGCCTTTAAGCTCTTCTTCCTCCGAAAATCGTTGGTACTCGGCTTCAAAATCCTCATGAAACTCTTTTTGAAAAATGATCTTGAAAACTTTTTCCCTTGCTTCGCTTCTTTTCACGTTTTCCTCCGTATGTATAACCTTTATGTCAATCAACGATCATACTTTTTTCGATGTACGTATTTACTGCGATGTTTTCGCAGGCAGTGATCAGTTTAAATTCACTGAATATTTTTTCTTGTATGTATTTTGCGATTTCGGCTGCAGCGCAGCGGCTGCCCGTATCAAAGTGCACGGATATAATGATTTTTTGCTCGCTTGGCTGCGGCTGTCGCAGGATTTTTTCCACAGTTCCCATTTTCTTTATCTTGACACCCGATTTGAGAAATTTCACCTGCGCGATTTCCGCAAGGCAGTTTTTTAGCGCTGCCTTCAGATTATGGACAGAATAGGTCTTCTTCTTTTCATCATATACCGGAGGCGCCAGCTGTATCATATTCTACCTCTTTTCATTATTATAACAGAAGCTTCTTATCCTATCTACAAAATAAGATAAATGCATTCCGCTTATAACGATTCTATCCGTTGCTTATAAAAAAAATTGTCAAAAACTTAAAGGAACGGACAGGTTTTGAAGTTAAAAAAACGCGGTAAAACCGCGTGATAATCAGTATCCTATGGTTTTATACATGAGCAGCGTGCCTGCCGAAACCGCATTGAGCGATTCGCACGGGCCGTATATGGGAATTTTCACAAGATAATCGCATTTATCAGCAAGCTCATCCGACATGCCCGAACCTTCGTTGCCTATGATCAGCGCGGTTTTATCAAATCGGACGGGAGCCTCGGTATCTCCTCTGAGATGCGTTCCGAGGATCGTATAGCCTTTCGCTTTAAGAACATCGATGATATCCGCTCCGCAGCGATGCTGAATGCTGTGAAACACGGCGCCTGCGCTTGCGCGCACGGCTTTATCGGAAAAGCAGTCGGCCGTGGTAAGATCGGACAATACCGCTTTGTACCCTGCGCAAACCGCGCTGCGGATGAGCGCGCCTACGTTATCGCTGTTTTGCACGTTTTCGAGATACAATATCCTGTCGGAAGTAAAAATATCGTTTTCTTCGTATGCAGGCTTATTGAAAACTCCAAGTACGCCCTGCGGCGTTTTGGTTTCGCTGATATAATCAAATAATTCAGCCGACACTTCAACAGGTCGGTACTGCGAAAAATCACCGAAATTTTTGCTTGTGCAGATCAAATGCGCGGGCGCAAAGCCCGAAGAAAGAGCGTCTTTTACAAATTTAAGCCCCTCGATAACAAACATGCCCGTCTCGTCGCGGTTTTTTTTGTCCCTGAGGCTTTTTACGAATTTGATCAGCTCGTTGCTTTTAGAGGTTAGCATTTTTGATTTTTTTCATCAGTTTATTGATCTCGTTGATGTCACCTATTACGATCAGACGGTCACCGGCTTGAAGCTTTTCATCTGCGGAAGGATTGACAATGACATCATCGGCACGTTTGATGACAATGATGCTGATATTGTATTTTGCCCGAAGGTCCAGCTGGATGAGCGTCTGGCCCTGCCATGAAGGCAGCACTTCGATTTCCATCAATGTGTGAGAAGGATCGAGTTCGATCAGATCCATAAATGAAGAATGCGTCAAATGATGCGCCAGTTTTCTTCCCATTTCTTTTTCGGGAAGGATCACCTTATCCACGCCCAGTTTATAAAGGACTTTTGCCTGCGCGTCGTTATGCGCCTTCGCATAAACGGTTTTAACGCCCAGCTCCTTCGCGTTGATGACGCCGGAAAAAGATGCATTCAAATCCGTTGAGAGCGCAACGATGACTACGTCCACATTTTGCACGCCGATTGCCTTGAGCGCGTGGATATCCGTGATATCTGCCTGCACTGCATAGGTTACTTCATCCGCGATATCATTGATGAGTTCCTCGCTTTTATCCACAGCGTAAACGTCGTTTCCGAGTTCAAAAAGGTTGCGCGCCAGAGATGAGCCGAAGCTACCGAGCCCAAATACAGCAAATTGTTTCATAAAATACTCCTTGATTCTTCTATTCAGTCTATTATCAGATCAAAATTATAATAAAAGGTTGCCTT
>DAITPG010000143.1:0-6514 GCA_036833715.1 Eubacteriaceae bacterium
TATCCGCCCTGATGTATACGTATGCCTATGATAAAATGCTCAAGCCCATCAGCCTGCTTGTGCGGTATACCAAAGACGTGGCGGACGGAAGAACCCTTACGCTGCCCGAAATCGAATACAGGGGTAATGATGAGATTCAAGAGCTTATCGACAGCTCCACGGCCATGGTCGAACAGATCAAAGAAAAGATCAACGAATCCAATTACGAAAAAGAAAAACTCACGGCAGTTATATCCTCCATGCAGGACGCGGTTATCGCCGTTAATTTAAGCAACGAGATTTTGACTTTCAATAAAAAGCTCAACGAATATTTTTCGGCCGATTCCAATTTTCTGTCGGTAATTCCGCATATTGATGAAACCATCAAAAAAGTCATCACAACGCGGGAAAATGTATCTTCCGAATTTGAATTCGGCGGCAAAAATTTCTTGATGAGCGGCAATCTTATTGCCTCCCAGAACAAAGAGGGGGGCGTATTGATCGTGATCCGCGACATAACGGCCTTAAAAAAGATCGAAGAAGAGCAAAACAAATTTATCAGCAGCGTATCGCACGAACTGAAAACGCCGCTCACAACCATTATCGGTTATATCGATATGCTGCAGCGCAGAGGGACCGCCGATGAGCAGCTTACCCAGAAAGCGCTAAAAACCACCAAAAAAGAAACGCAGCGGCTGCTGCGGCTGGTCAATGACCTGCTTAACATCAACCGGTACCACAGCATCGATTTTGATTTTATCTTTACCAATATAGAACCCAATGCGCTGATTGAAGAAGCTGTCAGCGAAATGAATATCAAAGGCAGCCAGTATGATACGGTCGTTGTGTATACACCCATCGAGCTTCCTGAGATCAAGGGCGACTACGACCGGTTAAAACAGGTGCTCATCAATGTCATCGATAATGCGATCAAATATTCCAAGCCCGACGATATTGTCAAAGTGACCGCCACTTTTGACGATAAAAATCTGGAGATCACGGTAAGGGATTTCGGAGACGGCATTCCCGAAGATATGCAGGAAAAAGTATTTGATACTTTTTACCGCGTGGAGGAAGACCGAAGCAGGCTGCGCGGCGGATTTGGCCTGGGATTGTCCATCGTTAAAAATATCATACAAAAGCACAACGGCACGGTCAAGATTGAGAGCGTGCCAGGGCAAGGCACTTTGGTGGTCATTACGCTGCCGATCATTATAATAAAAGCGGAAGAAACCGAAGCCGTCATTATCGAAGAGGAATCTGCGGAGCGAGATGATATTTTGGATATCAATCTGGGCGAAAGCCTTGTGAAGATCGTTGACGAAAATCTTTCGGCAAAAGGGGATGAAAACAATGAAGAAGCTTAAATTGATTTTTGTCCTTATCGCGTTTGTCTTTTTACTGGGCGGCTGCGCTCCGCTGTTTATGAAAAAGGATCAGTTGATCGTTGTCAGCGATGCGCAGACCGGCAGCAATACGGGGACGCTCACCGCAAGAGCCAAGGTGGAGAAATATGAGCAGCTGTTCAGCGGGAGCCTGCTGGCATACAACCAATTTACGGGAACCGCGGTGCTTACGGACAAAATCAAAAAAACCGATAATTCATACACTTCCGAACTGGCTGTTTATAAAAACGGTCAGATATCTCCGTTATTCAGCGTTTCCACAACGATTACGGAAGCGCGCATCGATACGGCATCGGGCGATATCTATATAAAAGAAAGAGATCCCGAAACCAATAAATCGGCCCTGTACTGGACGACCGGCACAGGAGATACCAAGGTGCGCCTGACCGAGGATGTCTATGAAAAATATCTTGCCTGGAATTTAACCAGAGATTCGCTGCTCATTTATGTGGACAATGACAACCGTATCATCATGGGCAATCAATCCGAGCAGCTGAGCGTATACAACCTGCCAAAATCCTATATCGTAAAAAAAATCGCTTACGCGGCGGATGAAAATTTTGTTTTGATCCTTGCCGCCACTTCTCAAACCGAAAATGTGCTGTACCGTCTCAACTTGGACGGCGAAAAACAATTATCCGCCATTGATGTCAATGTAACAGACTTTGTGGTTTCGCAGGCGAAGCGTATAACCGCATATATCAAAACCAATTCATCCGGTTTGGAGCAGCTTTACGTCTATGATCATGCCAGCTATATACGGCAGTATTTATGTTCCAACAATATCGAAAAAATCAGTTTCAGTCCGCAAGGGAATTTTATTGCGTTTGCGACGAAAGTAACCGCCGAAATACCGACACAATCGGTTTGGATCATCAAATATAACAATGACATCCCGGTTCAACTGACTGCCAATACCAAACTTTCCGGCAACATCTACTGGACCAGCGATGAACTGGGTATTTTATTTACGACAAGCGATGTCTCCGCTGACAGCTCGGACACCGAACCAAGCTATAAAACGTATCTGCTGAAATTTTCTTTTGAATATTTTGACAGCAGCTATAATGAAACCGGAGACGACAATGAATAATCCTTTTTTATCGTTAAAGCATCCCAATTACCGCTATTATGTATTGGGGATGATCGTCTCCAATATTGGCACTTGGATGCAAAATGTGGCGCAGCCCTGGCTGGCCTATCAGATCACGAATGACGCGTTTAAAATCAGTCTGGTGAGCGCGATGCAGTTTCTGCCTATATTGCTGTTTTCGGTTTTTGCGGGAGCGATCATTGAAAAATTAAACAAAAAACGAGTCCTCGTGATCACGCAGGTCATCCTTTGCTTTACAACCATGATGTTTGCGGTCCTCGTTTTTACCGACACGATCCGGTATTGGCATATCGTGGTTCTGGCCACGATGATGGGATGCGCAAACGCGTTTGATATGCCCATCCGCCAATCGTTTGTCATACAGCTGGTACCCAAGACGGATTTAATGAATGCCATCGCCCTCAATTCCACCGTGTTTAATTTGGCCAGAATGATCGGCCCTGCTATAGCGGGCATCGTTATGGGCGCTTACGGAGCCGGCTTTTGTTTTCTGCTTAATTCAATTTCATTTTTGGCAGTCATTTTGTCTCTGTTTTTTATAAAGCCCATTCAAACCTTACCCGATGAGATCGGCGAAAAGAAACACCAAACCGTCCGGGATGTGTTAGCCGGCGTCAAAGACGGTTTTTCGTATATTAATAAACGAAAGGAAATATCCTTCATATTGCTTTCGACTTTTTTTGTCGCCTGTTTTTCAATGAACAACAATGTTTTGCTGCCGGTTTTTGTTACGGATATATTGAATATGCAGGAAACCAGCTACGGCCTTATCCTAACCTGCATGGGGATCGGCTCCTTTATCGGCGCGCTGTTGATCGCTTCGCAAAGCAGAAAGGGTCCTAGCCGATTTTATATTACATACGGACCCATACTGATCGGTATCGGTCTGATTCTCAACGGTATATTTAAAAATTATTATGCGGCTTTGCTGCTTTATCCGCTCATCGGGTATGCTTTTGTGAGCTATAATTCCACCGCCAACACTTCCATTCAGCTGATGGTGAAGGATGAATACCGCTCCAGAGTGATGAGCGTTTATTCGCTGGTTAACGGAGGAACCATACCGCTCGGCAGTTTGTTCACGGGCATTGTCATCAGCCAAATGGGTGCGCGGTTCGGTTATATCGTAAATGGAAGCATAGTGGCTGTATTTATGCTGCTGTTCACTTTTTTTATCAACAGAAGACAAGATTGAGTATGCGGAGTTAAGATGAGAGCGGTTATACAAAGGGTTACGGCATCCAAAGTAACGGTGGATTCCGATATCGTAGGAGAAATCAAAAAAGGGATCAATGCTTTGATCGGCATCGAATGCGGCGACAATGAAGAGGATGTCCGTTATATGGCGGATAAGATCATCGGGCTGCGGATCTTTGAGGATGCAGAAGGAAAGATGAATCTGTCGCTAAACGATATCGGAGGCAGCATCTTGGCCATCAGTCAGTTTACGCTTTACGGAGATGCCCGAAAAGGCAAGCGCCCATCCTTTACGCAGGCTGCTTCTTTTGAAGAAGGAAAAAAACTATATGATACTTTCGTTGAGATAATCAGGCAGCAAAACATCCCTATACAAACGGGGATTTACGGCGCCGATATGTCGGTGGAGATCATCAATGACGGGCCCGTGACTATTTTATTGGACAGCAAAAAAACATTTTAACAAAAATAGAGGAGACAAGCTTATGGAAATCAAACAATATACGATCGGCCCCATAGAGACCAACTGTTATGTGTTGTCGGACGGAGGAGATGCGGTCATCATCGATGCTGCGGTCTATCATTTGCCGATGGTCGAATATATCGAAACCAATCGGCTGAAGGTTAAAGCGATTGTTTTAACGCACGGGCATTTTGACCATGTCAGCGGAGCGGCTCAGCTTTCGGACAAGTTCAACGCGCCGATCGCCATCGGAAAAAAGGACGAAGAAATGTATTACAATACCGATATCAACGGCGCATTGATGTTCGGCGACATGACATACCGAAGTAAGGAAGCGGAGATTTTATTGTCCGATGGGGATAAAATCCAATTCGGCAGTGTTGATTTAACGGTTATCGAAACGCCCGGCCATTCCCTAGGCGGAATCTCTCTTTACACCAAAGGACATTTGTTCTGCGGGGACACGCTGTTTGAGCTTTATGTGGGAAGAACCGATTTTTACGGCGGAGATGCCAATACGCTTATCAACAGCATTTCTCAAAAATTGTATAAGCTTGCTGACGACACTGTCGTATATCCCGGACATGGACCGGCTACCACCATCGGTTATGAAAAAAAAGAGAATTATTATGTTAAAGGCTGACCGAAGCGGTCCGCCGAATATGTTTATGCTATGATCAAACTAAATTATGCGAATGATAGCGGTATCGATGAGGTGAAGATACGGGAAATCACATCCCTTTACCAACCATTGATACTGCGGGATATAGAAATAAAGATAACCGTTTGTTCGGACAGCGTAACAGCCGCCATAGACTGCGTTTTAATCAACGTTCCGCTTAAAGAGGACAGCATATCCAAAACGGCAAAATCAGCCGCGTATCTTGCTCTGAAGGCCTATACGGGCATTCCGCTGCCTTGGGGCAGCTTGACCGGCGTAAAACCGCTGAAAAAAATGGTCTCGCTTGTGGAATCGGGAATATCCCCGCAGGTTGCCGCCGATTTTTTCTCCCAAACCTATGACATAAACGCCGATAAAATTTCGCTGCTGGCTGAAACGGCAGCCAATCAATTGGGTTATGTAAATCCCGCGCCTGATACTGTAGGCCTTTATATCCACATCCCGCTTTGCCTCAGCAAATGTACCTACTGTTCGTTTCCTTCCTCCGTTACGAGCATCGGCAGCGACCTGTGCGAACAATACCTTCAGGCGCTGCTTATTGAAATTAGCGCAGTCTGCGAATATATCAATAAGAGAAAAAACAGGATCGACTGTGTATATATCGGCGGCGGAACGCCATCGATATTATCCGAAAAACAGATCATCCGTTTGATGGATGCCATCTTAATATCGGCGCCGCAAAGCACAGAAATCACTTTCGAAGCCGGAAGATCGGATACCTTAAGCATATCCAAGCTCAGATGCCTAAAAGAATGCGGCGTGAGCAGGATATCGCTTAATCCGCAGACTTCAAATGAACGGACTTTGAAAAAAATCAATCGGGGAGGCTCCTTCTCGGACTTCGTCGACTGGTACGCGGAAGCCGTAAGCGCAGGCTTCGAGCATATCAATTGCGACCTTATTCTCGGCTTGCCCGATGAAACCGAGAACGACTTTTATCGCAGTCTGAACGATGTATTAAATCTTAAGCCGTCCGGCATTACGCTGCATTCTTTATGCGCAAAGAGAACGGCCGAACTTTCGTCCGATGATGTGATCCCCAACCCGGCCGATGTTGCGTACTTTCACTTAAAGGCACATGACATGCTTAAGGAAAAAGGGTATCATCCCTATTATTTATACAAACAAAAAAACGCCGCATCGGGCTCTGAGAATACGGGATATTGCCTTACCGGAAAAGAATGCATTTATAATATCCGCATGATGGGGGATAAGCAAACGATCTTTTCGGCAGGTGCCAACAGCAGCACAAAGATCTGCAAGCCGGATAAAAACATGTACCGTACGCATTATAACGTAAAAGATTTAAGGCTTTATGCCAATCATATTGAGCAAATTGTCCAAAAAAAGCTTGATAATATCAAAAATATCGAAAATTGCTTAGATTCGTAAAAATAACAGTTGACAAAATCATTTGCATCAATTATAATAATCTCTGCTACGTCGCGGGGTGGAGCAGTTGGCAGCTCGTCGGGCTCATAACCCGGAGGTCGCAGGTTCGAATCCTGTCCCCGCAACCAATTCTCTGGCGGAGTAGCTCAGTTGGCTAGAGCACACGGTTCATACCCGTGGTGTCGGAGGTTCAAATCCTCTCTCCGCTACCATGTTATTTTACCAATTTGGCCCCTTGGTCAAGCGGTTAAGACACCGCCCTTTCACGGCGGCTACAGGGG
>DAITPG010000144.1:0-6506 GCA_036833715.1 Eubacteriaceae bacterium
CCGAAACCGTGACCGTGCCCGCAACGGTGACAGAACCTGCGACCGTCAAGCTGGTATTGGCAATGGTAACCGGCGAAGATATCTCGGAAACCGTAACGGTGCCCGCTACCGTTAAGCTGGTGTTGGCGATAGTGACGGGAGCGGTTATTTCAGAAACCGTGACCGTGCCCCCAACGGTGACAGAACCTGCGACCGTTAAGCTGGTATTGGCGATGGTAACCGGTGAAGATATCTCGGAAACCGTAACGGTGCCTGCGACCGTTAAACTGGTGTTGGCGATGGTGACGGGAGCGGTTATTTCCGAAACCGTGACCGTGCCCGCAACGGTGACAGAACCTGCGACCGTCAAGCTGGTGTTGGCGATGGTAACCGGCGAAGATATCTCGGAAACCGTAACGGTGCCTGCGACCGTTAAGCTGGTGTTGGCGATAGTTACGGAATTGGATATGGTTACGGAACCGTCGATCGTCAAGCTGGCATTGCCAACGGTCATCTGCAGCTCAGTTGCAACATTATTAAAGATAAGATTATTCATTAAGCTTTTCCTTTAACTGTATATTTTGAATATTGTAGGATATTGCAACATTCACTCATATATTATTCGGCCTAAAGGAATTTGCCTGTAAATTTTGTTCTTTTATATATACTTATTTAACGGATTCAACAATTGTGACTGATACCATATTTTTACGGTCGATTCTGCAGAAGCTTCATCGCACTTGATTTTTAGCCGCATGTATTTGGCAAATTTATAGGGTATGGCAGCAGACAATGTATCCGGAGCAACCGAGCCGATGGGATTGTCATCAATATAGTCGATCCCATTCGGACTGATCTGTAAGGTTACGTCTACAATTTCCGGGCCTAAATTTTTAATAAAAAACGAGACGGTCCTTGATGAAACCACTTCAATGCTCGGGCTATATACTTGACCGCCGTTCAACTGCAGACGATAAGTTTTTTCAATAAAATCCGAATACGAATGCCGATGATCACAACAGTTTTCATAATCAAGCAAGATAAATGGAGGATGACAAGAAGAGTCAGATTCAATCACCAAGTATTGCTCCGAGCCACAGCGGGGAAAGCCGATCGTAAGTCCGTAGTTGTCCGCTGTGCCGCTATACCAAGCGGAAGCCAAGTCCGTAATCTCACATCGAACATACGATCCGATGTCGCAAGTATTTAAACGGATAAAATCAACCTCATCCGTCAAAATGCGGGGACGAGTATCCCAGCGGCAGTATTGAGGGCAAAAATCCGTAAGGTTTTTAAAAAGGGAAAATTTGAGACGCTTCTGCATCGAATCGATTCTTGTGTTTTTATTGACGAACACATAGAGATATGCATGATTAATTTTCATATCGGGTATGTAGCCGTTAAAAGTGCATTTAAGCAAAATCACCAGGGAATCGTCCTGCCTGCCGTTATTGCCCGCGATCAGCAGGCAGGAATCCGTGCATCCCGAATATCGGTCTTTGGAGGATAAATAACATGTATCTGTAGCGTATATTTTAATAAACGGCATTTTTTTGCACCTATTTTTGTTCTATATTATAATATGTGAATTAGTTAAGGTGTTGACAGTCAACCATGATTTACATTAAAACTTACGATGTGAATTCTTGAAATAAAATGGAAAGTATACTTGACATTCAGTGTAATTATGTTATACTGATGGAAAGTAAGCTTTCCATCGGAGGGTAGAATGAAAAATCGTCTGGAAGAGATCCGAAAGCAACTTGGATACACGCAAGAAAATCTTGCCGATAAACTGGAAGTTTCAAGGCAGACCATCGGATCCATTGAAAACGGAAGATATAATCCGTCCATTCTTTTGGCCTTTAAACTGTCAAGACTCTTTAATATACCGATCGATCAAATATTTATCTATGAGGAGGAAAAGTAAATGAAAAAGAATAGGCATATTTATATAATGGTCGCAATTGCCGGTTTGGTGCTGCTCCTAGTCGCTCGATTTGTTATCATAAGCGACGAATTAAAAATGACAGCCGGGATATTCTACGGTTTCGGCGCGGCCTTTTTCACATTGGGCATCGGTAATCTTATCGGCACCCTGTTTATTTTAAGAATCGAAACGGATGAAATCCGCAGAAAAAAGCAGATCGAAATGAATGATGAACGCAATATCCGCATCAAAGAAAAAGTAGGAGCAAAAATCAATCATGTTGTTTTTTATATGATCAATATCATGATTTTAGCCGTAAGTTTTATGGGCATCGACTTTATTGTTATTCTTATGCTGTTATCGATATTGGTTACAGAACTGGTGCTGTTGATTGTGCTAACCAATCATTACTCCAAAACGATGTAACATGGGAGAAGATTGATGAAAGAAATTTACACCAGAAGAAGCATCCGTCATTTTACCGATGAGAAAATATCAAACGAAGATTTGATAAAGGTCATTAAGGCTGGTATGAATGCGCCCACAGGGAAAAACAGGCAGGCGTGGCAATTTTACATTATCACAGACAAAGAAAAAATCGCCGGCTTAAAAGAAATCGGACGATTTTGGCAGCCGCTTAGCGAAGCGCCGCAGGTTATTCTGGTTTGCGGAGACATGAGTATTTTCGATCAGCCTTATTATCACTTCATCAATTGCGCAGCAGCTATGCAAAACATGCTGCTTGTCACAGAAGGATTGGGATACGGAGCCTGCTGGCTGGGCATCGCTCCGGATCTACATGACTGCGAAAAGGTAAGGGATTATTTGAACCTTCCGCCGGAACATCTCCCCATTGCAATGATCGCGTTCGGCCACAAAGCGCAGCAAAAAGAGCCCAATGACCGATTTTTAGCCGATAAGATTCATTATATCGAATAAGGAAAGTACATTTATTAACAAAATGAATAGCACGTGAAATTGATTCATTGTAAAATCACTCATATCGATTTACAATACGCTATCCTGGTCGTATCCTACTGACTGTGATCAATAGTAAAAACAGATGACGGCAAATGAGTTGCCGTTACTTGTTTATAAAACTTCGGTTCTATATTCCATTCGTTTTGCTGTTGCGGCGGCAACGGACTCGCCGCATAATTTCTTGATCAGGTAAAGGCACATATCGATGCCGGATGAAATTCCCGCGGATGTAATCACCGTTTCCTCATCATAAAATTTCATATTATTTATTACGTTGATTTTTGGATAATCTTTTTGCAGTCTTTCGGAATCCATCCAATGCGTGACGGCCGTTTTACCGCATAGAAGACCGGCTTCGGCAAGCAGAAAGGCACCTGTGCAAACCGATGCAATAATCGGCGTATGCACAGCTTGCCGACGGATCCATTCGATCAATTCTATATTATGGATTTCAATATTCTCCGCTCCGTAACCGCCCGGTATCAGCAGGATATCCATTTTGGGGATATTCTCAAAGTCATGACGCGGCATTACTTCCAAGCCGTTTCTTGCTTTGATAAGCTTTTTTTCTTGAGCAAAGGTAGTAACCGCAAAAAGCTTTTCATGATCTTCGGATTCCGTGATCGAAAATACTTCAAAAGGGCCTGCGAAGTCCAGTACCTCGACTTCATCAAACAATAAGATCCCTACTTTTCGTTTTTCCGTCCGTTTTTCCATATTCTTGTTCTTCCTTTCAGGGAAATTATCATTCATTGATATATTCCGATTTTAAAATCCCCATATAAATATCACTGCAATAGTTACCGTCGATCAGGGCGCCTTCTCTGTCGGTCCCCTCTTTTTTGAAGCCGCTTTTTTCATAACACCGTATCGCACGAGTGTTAAATTCCAGCACTCTCAGATAAACTTTATGATAATCCCTTACGCTGAAAGCGTATTTCAAAATCATTCTTGTCACTTCGCTGCCGATCCCCCGTCCATAGAAGTTGCCATCGTAAATTTCGATGGAATATCGCGCCTTATTGTCTGACATATAGGGTCTCAAGCCGGCAATTCCGATGCAATTTCCGGAGAATTCGATCACCCATTTGCAGGGATGGCGCATAATTCCGTCAAGCCAAACTTCCGCATCGCAATGCGTGAATTCTTTTTTATTGATGTCCCCGCCGCACATGCGTATGCATTCTGTATTTAAGCCCAGCGACAAGCGGGCTGCGATATCCGCTTTAACCGGCGGCCTTAATATGATCAGACCGTTTTCAATGATAGGTGGCGTATTCATGAGCGATCGACCTCCCTTTCACATGGATAAACGAAAGGCAAGCACGCGCATTTTTGTGCAGACCGTGTTTGCCTTTTGCTATGATTGTTGGGTAATACAGGTCTTCAGCTTACTCAGCCGGCGGAATAAGTGTTAATTCCTCGTCCTCGTCATCAACACTGAGAACTTTTGTAATGGTTGCTATCTTTATGTCGTCATCGAGACGCATTACTTTCACACCCGATGTGCTTCTGCCCATCGTGGAAATGCCGGCTGCATCCATTCTTATGACCGTACCGTCATTGGATATCATCATAACATCGTTTATCTGCTTATCGATGCAGCATAAACCGCAAACCGCGCCAGTCTTTTTTGTCAGCTTATAATTCTGTACTCCTTTGCCTGCTCTGTTCTGCATCGGATACATTTCGGTTTTTGTCAGCTTACCGTAGCCGTTTTCAGTTACCGTTAAAATAAATTTATCTTCTTCGGCGATGTCCATGCCTACAACTTGATCTTCACCAGTCAGCTTGATGCCTCGTACACCCATAGATACTCTGCCCGTGGGTCGAACATCTTCCTCGCTGAAGGTGATTGCATATCCGTTGACGGTGCCCATGATAATGTTTTTGCTGCCGTCGGTGAATTTCACATCGATCAGCTCGTCATCATCCGCCAGTGTTATGCCGATGATGCCGTTCTTTCTGGACGAATCATATTCAACGAGCGTCGTCTTTTTAAGGATGCCGTTTTTGGTGGCCATTACAAGATATTCGTTATCATTAAATTCTTTGACCGGAATCACCGCGGTTATTTTTTCGTTTGGATCAAGCGCCAAGATATTTACGATCGCCGTTCCTTTTGCGGTTCTGCCCGCTTCGGGAATTTCATAGGCTTTCAGCCTGTAAACCTTGCCCTTGTTGGTAAAGAATAAGATATAGTGATGCGTGGTCGTCATAAACAAATGCTTCACAAAGTCATTTTCGCGCGTTGCGTGAGCGGCGATTCCTCTGCCTCCCCGTTTTTGCGCCTTATAGTTATTGGCTGGGATTCTCTTTACGTATCCGACGTGCGTGATGGTTACAACAACATCTTCCTCTTCGATCAAATCTTCCACATCGAAATCTTCGGAATCATTTTCAAATACGGTCCTTCGTTTGTCGCTGTATTTGTCTTTGATTTCCATCAATTCGTTTTTGATAATATCCATAACAAGACTTTCGCTTTCAAGAATGCTGTTCAAATAAGCGATCAGTTCTTTGAGCTCTTTATATTCGGCATCGATCTTTTCTCGTTCCAGTCCTTGCAGACGTCGCAAACGCATGTCTACGATCGCCTTGGCCTGGATTTCAGAGAGTGAAAAGCGCTCCATCAATCGTTCTTCGGCGTCATCATAAGCGTTACGAATGATTGAAATGATCTCATCGATATTGTCCAGCGCGATGATCAAGCCTTCCAAGATGTGCGCTCTTGCAAGTGCTTTATCCAAATCAAACTTTGTTCTTCGGATAATAATCTCTTTTTGATAAACGATGTAGTGCTCCAGCATTTCCTTGAGCGTCAGCACTTTGGGATGGTTATCGACCAGCGCAAGCATGATCACGCCGAACGTATCCTGCAGCTGGGTATTTTTAAACAGCTGATTGAGAACGATCTGGGCGTTGGTGTCACGCTTTAAGTCGATCACGATCTTCATGCCGTTGCGGTCGGAATAGTCGTTGATGTCGGATATGCCGACAATTTTTTTGTCTTTTACCAAATCGGCGATCTTTTCAACCAGCTTCGCCTTGTTTACCATATAGGGGATCTCGGTTACAACAATGCTTTGCCTGCCGTTTTTATGCGTTTCGATTTCGGTTTTAGCGCGCAGTTTTACACGGCCCCGGCCTGTTGTGTAGGCGCTGAGCATGCCGCTTTTGCCGATAATGATGCCGCCGGTAGGGAAATCGGGTCCCTTGATGTATTTGGTTAAGTCTTTGGATGAAAGGGTCCCATCTTCCATCAGGGCAATCGTCGCTTCAATGACTTCGCCAAGATTATGTGGCGGAATATTGGTAGCCATGCCGACCGCGATACCCGAAGAACCGTTGACCAGCAGATTCGGAAATCTGGACGGGAGAACCGTAGGCTCCTGCAGGCTCTCATCAAAGTTGGCGGTAAAATCCACCGTTTCTTTATTGATATCGCGCAAGAGCTCGAAAGAAAGCTTCGACATTCTGGCTTCGGTATAACGCATGGCCGCGGGAGAATCTCCGTCGATGGAACCGAAGTTGCCCTGGCCGTCTACCAGCAGATATCGGGTCGAAAAATCCTGCGCCATTCTTGCCATGGAATCGTAGATGGCGCTGTCGCCGT
>DAITPG010000145.1:0-6404 GCA_036833715.1 Eubacteriaceae bacterium
GAAGAAGCTTTAAAAATTATTTCTAAATCAATGATAAGGGACAATAATTCCATATTTGAGGAAGATAAAATTAATATTGCTTTGCGAGAAAGTTTAAATTATTATGATATTTTCCAACTATATGATATTTTAACGCAAAATATAAATAATAATGATTTTGCAATTAATATGATTATTAAAAGTTTGCATAAATTATGTTTAGATATCAATAACGATACAAACATAGATATGATAAATCGTGTTTATAACAATATCACTATACTTATAGATAATAAAACAAATCGCTCGATCAATTCAAGCATTCGTTTCAGACTGACGTATCAGACAATACGTTGATTTATGACCGGGATGCGTATTACGGAACATTGGACGGCTTCCGGTTTATCATGTTTTTTAAACGGGCTTTTGCCCGCGATTTTTCCATCGTTATGCGCGGTACGCTGCAAATTACATCGGACGGCCTAAAAATTGATTATCGGATCACTAAGAGCATAGGAGGCATAATATTTAATTTGCTATTCAGTTTATTATTGATAATCTGCGCCTTTTTATTAAACGAACTATTTTATTTCTTTATAGTGTTGGCAGTCGTCTGCGTAACCTTTATATTCAGAATTCCGAATAAATCAGTGAATATATTGGAACAAAAACTTAACGATATTCTTGATTCGGCATTCAATTGATTGTTACTTTTTAATTTGCTGTATTTCGTCTGCTTGATTTGTAACTTCCAGACTTAGCAGCTTTATGCCGCTAAGATGGATATCTGCGAAAGAAAAGAACAATGATTTCAATAGAAATAGGATTGCTCATCCTATTTGACTTTACATCAAAAAAACTGCCTGCTCGGCAGCTTTTTTGTTCTATTGATGATCTTTGATCAGCTTGGTCAATATCGTTCTCGCTTCTCCGATCATATACAGCGAGCCCGTAAATGCGTAAATTTCGTCCTTTTTGGAAAAATCGATGTGGGCGCCGATCTCCGCAAAGTTTTTGAGCGGATGGCAGGGAAGGCCCGGATAATGCTCTTCGATGAAAGCGGCCATTTCCTCCGCGGGCACCGCGCGCGCGTCATGCGGCGTAAGCGTGTAGATTTTCTTGGCGACGGTCGTCAGCAGCGCAAGGGACTCGTCCACCTGCTTGTCGTTGAGCATACCGTAAAACAGATGCACCTTTTGGCCTTCGAAATATTTCTTCACGTTGGTCACAAAGGAGGTGATGCCCTCGATGTTGTGACCGCCGTCGATCACGATCACGGGATGTTTGCTCATGATCTCGAAACGCCCCGTGAATTTTACTTCCTTCAGCGATTTGAGGATGACTTCCTTGGTGATGTTCCAGCCCTTTTTCTTGAGTATTTCTAGAACCGTGAGAACGTTGAGCACATTGTAGATTTGATGCTCGCCCAGCAGAGCCAGCTCAAATTCATCGATGCCCAGCACGGAATCCTTCTTCAAATACTTGATCTTTTGGCCGTCAATGCCCGTGGATATCAGTTTGATGTCCGCAGGGTCGTTGCGGTAAAGGGTCGCGCGGCGTTCATCCGCCGTTTTTTTGATCACGTTAAAAATGTTGTCGTCGTTAAGCGCGTAGACGCTCACATCGTAATGGTCCTTGATGATGCCCGCCTTTTCATGGGCGATCTCCTCGATGGTATTTCCCAGGTAAAGCATATGGTCAAAGCTGATGCTCACGATTGCCGCCGCCTCCGCGGCGGGGATCACGTTGGTCGCGTCCAGCCTTCCGCCCAATCCTACCTCAAATACGATGATGTCCACCTTCTGCTGCGCGTAATACACCAGGGCGATGGCTGTGACCACCTCAAATTCGGTGGGGTGCGGATGCCCGTCCTCCAGCAGTTTTTCGATGGCTTCCTTTACGATCACCGTGGTGTCCGCAAGGTCCTGCTCGTCAATAGGTGTGTTGTTGATTTGGATGCGTTCGGTGAATTCCTCCAAAAACGGAGAAATATACAGCCCCGTTTTGTAGCCCGCATTGGTGAGCACGTACGAAAGCATCGCCGAAGTGGAGCCCTTGCCGTTGGTGCCGGCGATATGGACATACTTGAGCTTGTCCTGCGGGTCTCCCAGATAGCCCAAAAGCCTCTTGATGTTCTCTAGGCCGAGCTTCTGCCCGAATTTATAAGTGGAATGAATGAATTCCAAAGCCTGCTGATAATTCATCGGTTCTCCTGCCGCGCATTCATAAAAGCGCGTAAATTTTTATTTTGTTTCTGATTCGCACTGTACTTCATTTGTCCGTCTTTCGGCTTCAGATCAGGATTGTGCCGATGATCTAATGTCGGCCTCCGAACCCTATTTTGCGAATCACATTATTATATCATAATTACAAACGCGTGCAATAACTTTCAAACAAAGGCGAATATTTGTTGATAAAAATTGAAAAAACTTTTATAATAGAAAAAGTGAATTTTATCGAAGGTTGTAAAGGATTACATAGAATGAAAAAGGCATTTATCGGCTGCGGCATTATAAAAAAAGAGCTGGAAAGTCTTTTAAATAAAAGAAATAATGAGTACGACGCCTTCTGGCTGGATGAGGAACTGCACAATCATCCCGACCGGCTGAAGGAAGAATTGCAGCGTAAGATCGACGAGCTGGACGGCTACGATGTTATCGTTATCAGTTTTGGATTGTGCGGCAACGCGCTGCTGGGCATCACCGCGACCCACTGCGATATTGTCTACCCCGCGGTGGACGACTGCATCGAAGGAATGATGTGCAACAACTGCAAACTTGCGGAGCTTCGCAAGAATTCGGTTTTTGTCAGCCGCGGCTGGCTGAGCACAAGGGGCGGCTTTAATTATGAATATAACCGAGCCGTCGAGCGTTACGGACAGCAGCGCGCGGAAAAGATCTATAAAACTTTGTACAACAACTACCGCAATGTGGTTTATATGAAGATAGAAGAAACACCCGAAGCGGATAAGCGGGAGGCCGCGGAAAGCATGGCCGAAAGGCTTCAGCTTGATCTTCTCTATGAAGCGGCAGACACGAAAATCTATGAACAGCTGCTGGCAGGCGATGAGGACGGCAACAGGATCAAACGGCTGAAAAAGGGAAACACGCTTTCACAGAACGATTTTATAAAATAGTTCGGATTACCGGCGCGAGCCGGTTTATGAAACAGGCAAACCGGAGTCCGTTCGCAGGGCGCGTCTGCCCTGCCGCGGGCTGCGGATGCCGGATGTTTGGAGGTATAAATGTTTCGTGTAGTTCGAAAGAAAAAACTCAATGAGTTTGTCACACTCATGGAAGTGGATGCCCCGCTGATTGCGCAAAAGGCGAAACCCGGGCAGTTCATCATCTTCCGGGTGGACGAAAAAGGCGAACGCGTTCCCCTGACCATCGCGGACACCGATATCGAAAAAGGTACGGTGACCATCATTTTTCAGATCGTCGGGGAATCGACCAAGCTGCTCAACCAACTCAACGAAGGAGATCACATTCTCGACTTCGTGGGCCCGCTGGGCGTACCGACCCATTTTTATGACGCAAAAAAGGTTTGCGTCATCGGCGGCGGCGTAGGCTGCGCCATCGCTTATCCCCAAGCCAAAGCCTTACATAAGGCGGGAACCGATGTGGACGTGATTATGGGTTTCCGCAGCAAAGATATCGTGATCTTGGAAGACGAAATGAAGGAGGTTTGCAGCCGTCTGTTTATCACGACGGATGACGGCACCTACGGAGAAAAAGGCTTCGTCACGGACAAACTGAAATCGCTCATCGAAGAAGGCTGCAAGTATGATCTGGTGATCGCCATCGGCCCCATTCCGATGATGAAATTCGTCAGTCTGCTTACCAAGCAGTACGGCATTTCCACCCTTGTCAGCCTCAACCCCATCATGGTGGACGGCACGGGCATGTGCGGCGCATGCCGTGTAACGGTGGACGGTAAAACGCGCTTTGCCTGCGTGGAAGGCCCCGACTTTGACGGACATCTGGTTGATTTTGATTCGCTGTTAAAGCGCAATACCGTTTATCATGAGCATGAAGAAGAACATAACCACAAGTGCAGATTATTCGGAGGTGTGCTATGAACAATACCAAGATCAAAACACCCATGCCCGAACAGGATCCGAATGTACGCAATAAAAATTTCGGCGAGGTGGCGCTGGGCTACACGCAGGAAATGGCCGTCGGCGAGGCCGAACGCTGCCTTGGCTGCAAAAACCGCCCGTGCGTCGAAGGCTGCCCCGTGAATGTGCAGATACCCGAGTTTATCGCCGCCGTCGCCAAGAGCGACTTTAAGGGGGCAGGGGAAATCATCGGCTCCACCAACTCGCTTCCGGCAGTCTGCGGCCGCGTATGTCCGCAGGAATCGCAGTGCGAAGGCAAATGCGTGCGCGGCATCAAGGGAGAACCCGTCGGCATCGGCCGCCTGGAACGCTTTGTGGCCGACTGGAACATGCAAAACAACGATATTCCCGTAACGCCGCCGCATAAGAACGGCAAACGCGCCGCTGTCATCGGCGCCGGGCCGGCAGGGCTCACCTGCGCGGGCGACCTTGCGAAAAAGGGTTATGATGTGACCGTGTTTGAAGCGTTCCATCAGGCCGGCGGCGTACTGGTCTACGGCATCCCGCAGTTCCGTCTTCCCAAGGAGATCGTCAAAAAAGAGATTGACAAGCTGTCCGCTTTGGGTGTGGATATCCGCTTAAACAGCGTGATCGGCAAAATGCTCACCGTCGACGAGCTGTTTGAAATGGGCTACAATACCGTGTTTATCGGTTCGGGCGCGGGTCTGCCCGTGTTTATGAACATTCCGGGCGAAAATCTGCTTGGCGTTTATTCCGCCAACGAATATCTCACCCGCATCAATCTGATGAAAGCCTATACGGGTGAATACGACACGCCCATCTTCAAGAGCAAAACGGTGGCTGTCGTAGGCGGCGGCAACGTGGCGATGGACGCCGCGCGCTGCGCAAAACGCATGGGCGCCGAAACCGTTTATATCGTGTACCGCAGGGGCGAAGAAGAGCTTCCGGCTCGTAAAGAGGAAGTCCACCACGCAAAGGAAGAAGGCATTGTCTTTAAGCTGCTCAATAATCCCGTCGAAATCATCGGCAACGACCAGGGCTATGTCAGCGGCATGAAATGCATTCAAATGGAGCTGGGCGAACCCGACGCGTCGGGCAGAAGACGCCCCGTGGAAATCGCGGGCTCCGAATTTGTGCTGGATGTCGACACCGTCATCATGTCCATCGGCACCAACCCCAATCCGCTGATCCGCCAGACGACGGACGGCATTGATTTCAACAAGCACGGCGGCATCGTGACCACTGACGACATGGCTACCACGCGGCCGGGTGTTTATGCGGGCGGCGACGCCGTAACGGGCGCGGCAACCGTCATCCTCGCGATGGGCGCGGGAAAGACAGCCGCCGAAGCGATGGATAAATATATGCAAAGTCTGTAATTGATATTAAGGACACAGCCATAAACTGTGTCCTGCTTTGTTTATAAATTGAATGCATACGATAAAAATAAAATATTTATTTTTTCGTATTCCGCCTGCTTGCTATCCTATTTTTTATTTGTTATAATATGGACAGGGTAAACGTTTGTTCGTAAATCCGCAATTCTGTGCATCTCCTGCACCGAAAAATACATCAATCAAAACCGATATCTTGAAAAACAGGGTATCGGTTTTGGTTTTAACGATTAAACCGCTAAACCGAAAGTTATTAGTAAATTATAGATTATTTAGTATTGGATGGTATTAAAATGACTGACGAATTGTTGCAATATATCGATAGAAAGTTTGAAGGATTGAAAAGCGATATTTATGTTCGGTTTGAACTCGGTGCACCTTATAAGAACGGAACAAAAAAAAGAATTAAACAAGTAAATGAAAGAGTAAATAAGATTTTCGAAGATACATTTTGCGGTACTGAGATTTTATACATTTATATTATCGATTGGGAAGACAATGATATTATGTTCGGTAATACCACACCCAATCATATATATGAATTGCTCCAAGAACATAATATTCATGAAATCATACAATTTATAGAGGATAAAGACTTTGATGAAAGTGGTAATACAATTCATATAAAGATACCGTATAAAGTAAAAATAGTTAGAAGCATTATTTCTAAAATACCCTACAAAGAAATATTATCGGGCATTGCAAATTACGAACAGGGAAGGACACCTAAAATAGGACAAAGAGTTTATTTTATTGATATCAATAAAAATATATTATTTAATATGTATGATGATAGAGGATGTATAATATTCGCAAATGAAACGGAGAAGATAAAACATCTGTATTTGAAATACAATACATGGCTGGACGAATATTGGCGTAAAGATATGGAGCTTGTTTTTGAAAGATAACTAGATTTATATTAGCATAAAAATTTGATCTCAGCCCAC
>DAITPG010000146.1:0-6390 GCA_036833715.1 Eubacteriaceae bacterium
CGAGCTTGAGGTTGTTGGAGTGCTTTTGACGATGTATGATTCACGCACCAACCTGTCACAGCAAGTCGTTGACGAGGTTGCCAATTTCTTCGGCAAAAAAGTATTTTCAACGATCATTCCCAGAAACATAAGACTTGCGGAAGCGCCCAGTTATGGAATGACAATCCTGGAATATGATAAAAATTCCAAAGGTTCGCAAGCATATCTGTCACTGGCGGAGGAAATGATAAAACGATATTAACATGGAGGGATAACGTTGGTTGTAAAAAATAAAGGCTTGGGACGCGGTTTGGATGCGCTTATCCCAAGCTATGAGACTACTGAGGAATCTGTCAGCGCTGATGGTGTGCGCTCTATTGACATAAACCATATAAAACCCAATGAAAAACAGCCAAGAAAAGCATTCGAACCTGAAAAGATCAAAGAATTGTCCGATTCGATCAGACAGCACGGGGTAATACAACCTATCCTTGTCGTAGAGCAGGGATCGGATTATATGATCGTTGCGGGTGAAAGACGTTTTCGAGCGGCAGTGCTAGCCGGTTTAAAGGAAATCCCTGCAATCGTTAAAGATTTTAGCAGCACAGAGATTTTACAGATCGCCTTGATCGAAAATCTGCAAAGAGAAGATTTAAACGACATGGAAGAAGCGCTGGCATATAAGCAGCTGAGCGAAGAGTTCCATATGAAGCAGGAAGAGATCGCGGAACGCATCGGAAAAAGCCGAGCGGCTATAGCCAATACGCTGCGGCTGCTGACGCTTCCCGAAAGCGTGCAGAATTATATTGCGGAGAAAAAATTGACAGCCGGACATGCCCGAGCGGTGCTAATGATCGAGGATGAGAAGGCGCGTAAAATTTTTGCTGATTTTATTATCAAAAAAAATCTTTCAGTGCGTGACGCCGAAAAACTCAGCAAAGAATTCCAATCGGATGGAAATTTTGAACCGGATAACCCTGCGCCAAAAATAAAAGATAAGGCACCGTATATCCGTCAATTCGAAGAAGAATTATGCGAGAATCTGGGAACAAAGGTATCAATTTCTTCCAAAGGCGTAAAAGGAAAAATAGAAATCGAATATTATTCGAATGAAGATCTGGAAAGATTGATCGAAATATTATGTAAGGACATGGTCAATTAAAATGTCAGGCAAGGGAAAATCGTTGATCGGATATGCCGTGATCGTAAATTCGCTTCAAATAGCGCTGTGTTTTATTATTTATTTTTTGCGTAAATTCGCAGTTGTCGATTTCAGCTTAACCCAAGGGTTTCTATTTGTTGCAGAGCTGCTCATCTGGTTGATATGCGCAGGAGCAAGTTCCTTGGGACTTGGGTTAAAAAAAATCAAGCATGCATTTCTATATACTGTGATCGCCTTACTGCCGATCATGATAATTACCGCTGTTTCGGCAGCCGTCGGTCATTTTGGCGATGCGGAAGCCGTTAATTGGACCGAATACTTTTTTCTCGGGTCGGCGGCAAATTTTTGGCACAAGCCGGCATTGATACTATCCGTTATAATTGATGACAGCGCTTATATGATTTTTTCTGTCAATATTGTTATCCTTTTTACCGCATCTATGATCGGCGCCAATTACGGCATGATATTAAACAATGCCAAGAGCAACGGCAAGAAAATTGTTAAGAAAAAAAGGATGAAGAAAAAAGCGCCCGTGAAAAAGGCTTCTGCAAAAAATGGAGAGCCTGCGGTTGAAGTGCAAAAAAAAGAAGCAAAAAAATCGGTCGATACACCGGAAAATATAAAATAAAAAGATATACCGACAAGAAGCCCGAAATGTTTAAACAACATTTCGGGCTTCTTTATAAACGGCTTAAGAATGACAAACGTAACAAAAGTAATAACCGCTCGTTTGAAAGATAGTAGTGTTTATACGGTTTAAAGCCTTGGGATCATGCTTCAGCTCTATATTTATTAATCGAATGGTATTAATTTTATCGTCGGCCGGCGCCGCCACCGCGCGTGCCACCGCCGCCGCCGCTGCGGGAACCGCCACCACCGAATCCTCCGCCGAATCCCCCGCCGCTTCTTCCAGAACCGCCGCCTGATCCACCGAAGAAACGTCCTGCCCCGCCGCCGCGCGTGCTGCCGCCCCCACCGATGTGAAAATCGTCGTCGTCATCCTTTCGGTCATTGCTGCTGTGCTCAAACAAATTTCCGCCCGCAGGATCGCTTCTGTCGGGATGATTGTCGTATGGCGGATTGTTTCGATTCCGCATGGTCGGAATAAAGAAGGGAGATACGCGCGGCCTTACGGTTCTATGCCTTCTTCTTGTGCCAAAAATAATGGAAACAATGATCAATACAATGACAATAAATAAAAATATCTGCAGGATCGATCCGAAAATTGCACCGAATGTATTTCCGTAGTCATTCGAAGGAGCTACGGGAACCGTGGGATCGGTCGGCACATAAGGATCATCTGGAGTGACTGGGTCAGAACTTCCCGTATCCCCTAATGTTACGCCGTAGTAAGATGCGAGATACTGAGAAACCGCCACAAATATGCTGCGCGCGCCGCTGTCATAATCCTTGGCCGCAAAATCAGGTTCCAAATAATCGTAAAGCATATCGCCAAGTCTGCCGCTGGATAGGGTTTCTTCTATGCCTTTGCCCTGAACAGCCCAATAATTATCTTCGCCGATCGCGAGCAAGATCAATACGCCGTTGTTCTTTTCGGAAGAACCGATCTTCCATTCGTTAAACAGCTGATATGCATATTCTTCGATATCCGCTCCGTCTAAAAAATCGACGGTCACGATCACGACCTGAGCCCCGGTTTTCTCAAAAAGGATATCATTCGTTTGCACGATATAGTCTTCTGTGTCGGTATCGATCACTTGCGCGTAATCCGCCACATAAAACTGCTCCGTAGGTTGGACGATTTCGGCAGCGATAACATGGGGTAAGCCGGAAAATGCCATAAAAAGAGCCAGGGCAAAAATTCTAATTTTAATTTTCATCATTGTAAATCTCCTTATCATGGCTCAACGCTACTTAAAAAGCTCAAGCGGCTTTACCGAACAATAGATGCTGATAATATTAGCGGGAAACTTCTTCAGCTGTTCATTAAATCGAGCTGCTTCGGTATTGTATTCAGAATGATCGATGATCATGTTTCTTGATTCAAGATCGGTTTTTATATTCACGACGTAGCGCAGATCCTCTCCTTCAAGCGTAATGGAAGTGAGGTAATCATAAAGTATATAGCAGCTGTCCGTGAGTGCGTTGTTAGCTTTATATTTATCGGATGGATCATCAGCTGAATTCAACGCCTCTATTGATGAGGCTACATCGGCAATTTTAGGATCACTGCTGTCCAAATACCTTTTCGCGACAACAAGGAGGTTGTTCGCAAGGCCGATCCTTTTTTCAAGATCATAATTGATCCCGAATCCGTCACGATTTTCTCCTTGATAGAAAATCTCTTCCGCTGCCTCTCTCAACTTTGTCAAAGAGGATCGTCCGCCGATGTATATACCTGCAAGAATCATCAGGATGCTTAGAAAGATGGCGGTAATACGATTACTCAATATTTTCATGTTCCCTCCATATGAAAGAAGTCAACCGCTCAGCTGCCGTGTGAAACGGTTTTGCCGCATGGCGACGTGCTGGGCGGTTGACCATAACCAAGCGATTCAAAATTATTTTCTGATTTCCAACAGCTTGTTCTTGAGTTCGTTTTCGATACGGCCAAGTTCTACTTCGGCAGCGCGTCGTTTTTCGCGGCCTTCATTTTGAATCTTCAGAACTTCATCGATCGTAGAAATCAGCGTTTGATTGGTATAGGTAAGCGTTTCAATATCAACGATGCCGCGTTCGCTCTCTTTGGCGGTTTCAATGGAACCGGTTTTCAGCGTTTCGGCATTTTTGCGAAGCAATTCGTTGGTCAAATCAGTCACTTCGCGCTGAGCGTGCATTGCCTGCTGTGAATGGGCAATACCGAGCGCTAAAACCATCTGGCTTTTCCATAGCGGGATGGTATTGACCAATGAAGAGTTGATCTTCTGCACCATCAAATTGTCGTTGTTTTGCACCAGACGGATCTGAGGACCCATCTGAATGGAAATCATGCGGGTGAGTTCGAGATCGTGCAGTCGTTTATCAAAATTGTTGATCATCGTAGAAAAATCATTGGCAGCCTGTGCGTCTTCGGGCAGTTTGGAAGCCTCCGCCTGCGCTTTGAGCTTGGGCAGCTCCACATCGATGGCTTCTTTAAGCCTGATCTTACCTGCTTCAATATACATAGTCAGTTCTTTAAAATAAGAAAGGTTCATGTCATACATTTTTTCGAACATCGCGATGTCTTTTAACAAAACGACCTGATGACCTTCCAATACTTCGCAGATCTTGTCGACATTGATTTCAACCTTGTCATATTTTGCGACCATCTTGGCGATACCTCTGCCCGCTTTTTTAAACAGGCCTAAAAAACCGCCTTTATCCGCGCCGTCAACGGAAAAGCCCTTGAGCTCTACCACAAGTTCCGAAAGCATGTCGCCGACATTACCCATATCTTTTGTGCGTACTTTTCCAAGTGCCGTTTCGGAGAAATTCGCAATATTTTTTTGCGCTCCCGATCCGTACTGAATGATCAGATTGGGATTTTCAATATCGATTTTTTCCGCGAATTCGTTTACGACCTTCATTTCATCCGCAGACAATCTCGTTTGCTGAGCGATAACTTCCGCCGGCAGCACTTCGATTTCCTCAGTCTTCAGTACGGTTTCAAGATCGATGGAAGGGCCCTGATCCAAGGTTAACGTAGGGGTCGGTGAAGATAATTCCAAAACCTCATCTTTTTTCATTTCCTGCATAAAAAACTCCTTACTGTTTTAATTCGTTATTTTTTATTAAACCTTCCTGGGTAATGATGCTTTCCATTACTTGGATATCCGTTGAGATATCAAGCGCGTCATTGGAGAATAAGCTGTCTAACTGCTTTTCGAAAGCCTGCCTGATTGTAAAAAGCATTTCCTCAATTTTTTTCATGGTATCGGAAATATTTTGACCTTGTATTCCCTGTTCTTCAAATTCGGCATAGGCCTTGATAAGTTTAAGGGTCGTGGGAAGATAATAATCGGCAAAACGCCTGACGGAAGACAGCTGATCTTTGTTTTCTGAAACAAACTCAAATATCTTTTCAACCAAATTCTCGATCTGATCGATTTCATTGAGCAGCGTTTTGTTGGTAAGCAACGCTTTTGCGCTGCGTATTTGATCGATCAGCTTATTGATCTCGCTGATTTCGGCATTGATCCTGTCATCGTCCGTCTGATCAAGCAACGGTGTCTCGATCATGATCTTTTTTGCCGGTAAGAGCCTGGATGAAACGAAGTAGACCAATATCGAAATACCGGCGATTATCATAAAATCGCTGATCCTATAAAGCGGAAAAAAACAGCCGTACAATAACCAGAAAAAACCTGTCAAATAAATAGAAAGTACCGATCTTTTTAGTTTGATCTCCAAGGCATCCTCCATTGAACTATCTATTTGAATTTTATATAGTTTCTGACATAAAGTCAAGAATTTCCACCCTGGCATAAAAAAATGGCGTATAAATACGCCGCTTTTAATTGTTTTCTCATAATCATTAAGTACCGGATTTAGTTATATCGGTATCGATCGTATAAATATCCTCATCATAAGTTCGGTTATAAAGGTTTTTACTCATTTCCTTTAATGTATCCGTAGGGGTATAATCATTAATTTCATAAACGAACTGATGCAGATAAACGGTCATATCCGCCAACGTATAAGGCAAAAGGATCATAGAACCGTCGATGGTCGCCGATTTGAGGAATTCCGAATCGGTCAATGAAGAAATCTGCACACCGTTTTTCATTTTCATGAATTTGAAGGCAATGCTGTAAATCTCTCTATTGCTGAGAGACGTAACGATGTCTTCGGTCATGGATTCGGCAATGCGGATAATCAATGAAGGATTGATCTCGGACTTAAATTTTTCATAAATCATGGAGATCACCTGTCTTTGCCTTGCAGTTCTGTCAAAATCGCCGTTGTCCAAATAGCGCATTCTGGTATAGGCCAACACTTGTTTGCCGTCACAGAGCTGAGTGCCGGCGCTTACATCGGGTGAAGGCACACCGTAAAGAAGCGCATTGTTTTCGGCAATACAGGCATTCATTTCCTTGACCTGATATTGCTTTATCGTCAAAGTCAAACCACCCATAGCATCAACGATATGAGCTATGGACTTAAAATCCAGGCAAATAAAATCCTCAATATCCATATCGAGATTTCGGTTGATGGTATTCACGGCAAGCTTGGGGCCGCCCAAAGAATACGCAGCGTTGATGCGCGTATAGTATTCGCCTGGGATTTTTATATACGTATCTCTGAGTATG
>DAITPG010000147.1:0-6341 GCA_036833715.1 Eubacteriaceae bacterium
AAAAGCTAATATATTTGATATTAAATAAGCAATTGATAAACCAATTTCATTTCAATCCTAAAGTTATCATGAAAGATAGCAAAAAACCTATGTCATGAGCATCAGAAATCATAGCAGTTATTTTTGATATATTTTTTAAAAGTTTCAAGCATTCACTAAAAGTGCGGCAATCATATTTACTACAGACTCATTCTGTGCTGTCGATACATTCAGAAGCTAATTTGTCCGGTCTTAGTTTTTTGTAGACCGGATGTCTTAGGTTTCCTTTTGCCGTCTTTTCATTATAAGAAACAATGCAGACCAGCTTAATTTCAGTCCAAATGGCGTTTTCACAGCCTATGGGAATTTTTTCAAAATGCGGAGCTGTTTTTTTTAAGCGTTCGATCTTCGAAAAATCATCACTTTTCTGTTGTACGGACACGCGGCCGCTGTAACGCAAACGGCCGCTTTTATATTGAGCCAGCAGGATACGCGCCGTATTTTTTTCGCCGAGCAGATATCCGCAAATAATGAAATAGTCGCTGAGCTGGTTTTTGATTTTGATCCAGTCTTTCGCGCTTCTGTCAAAAAAATATCGGCTGTCCTTATGTTTTGCAATGATGCCTTCCAATTCTTTGTTTTTGGTCAGCTCAAAAAAATCGATTCCGTATTCCGATATATACCGTGAAACTGCCAACCGTTGATTTTCGTAAACATTATCAAGCAATATTTTTTTTCGCTCCATGATGGTAAACTCTGTAATAAACCTTTCACCCAAAAAAACAATGTCAAATACAGTATAGGACACGGGAAATATTTTGGCCGCCAGTTCGATTTTAAACTCATCTTTTAGATGTAGGCGTTTTTGGAGTTCAAAAAAATTCGGCTTTCCGTTACGCAGAATAATGATTTCGCCGTCCAGTACGCATCTCTGCTTCACTTGGATAAAAAGTTTGCTCAATTCAGGAAACAGCTCTGTGCAATCGACGTTGTTTTTGTTGCGGAGCGTAACGGAATTCTCATCAATGTAGGCAAGGCAGCGAATGCCGTCAAACTTCAATTCAAATATATACTCTTCCGAATCAAACGGCTCACTTTCGGCGCCGATCAACATCGGCTTTAATATTTTGCTTTCAAATACATTCATTTACGGACGGGTTCTTTCGTTTTTTTGGTTTTGGCGCTTTTCGTCGTTTTATTCTGTTTTTGGTCCAGGCTGGCCTTCAAAGCATCCATTAAATCGATGATGTTATCGCTCTTGACTTGAGGCGCCACGATTTCGTTGCCTTTGATTTTTTCCTCAATCGCAGCTTTCAGCCTTTCCTGATATTCATCTTTGTAATCCGATGCCGAAAACGGTTTGGTCATTGAATCGATCAAAAGCTTTGCCATATCCATCTCTTTTTCGTTGAGATTTAATTTTTTATAAGGTTTGGGTTCAGCTTTCAATTCCTCTTCATAAAACATCTTTTCAATGATGATGCCGCTGTCGGTCGGATAAATCGTCAGAAGCGAATCTTTGGTACCGATCACACTGCGAGCAATGGCTACTTTATTTTCCTTTTTCATCGCTGTGCGCAACAATTCAAAGGCTTTATCGCCGCCTGAATCCGGAGATGCGTAATACGCCTTTTCAAAATAGACCGGGTCGATCTCATCGATATCCGCAAACTGAACGATATTGATCAGTTTGTCCTTTTCGGTCTTGATCTTTTCAAAATCCTTATCATCCATCACAACGTAGCGGTCTTTTTCGTATTCGTATCCCTTTACGATATCGTCATTGGAAACAACGCTGTCGCAGTGAGGGCAATACTTTTTATACTGGATGCGTTCCTTGCATTCTTTGTGAAGCTGATTAAAATTGATATCGCTGCTTTTGGTCGCCGTATACATATTGACCGGTATATGAACAAGTCCGAACGAAATAGCCGCTTTATGCGCAACTGCCATATTGTCACCTCCGCGTTTTTTATATTTTGCCCTGCGCGTTTGAAGTTATTTATGAAGTTTTATCTGAGAAAAAATACTCAACTGTAAAATTATAGTAATAATAAAATATTTATCTATTATTCCGTCAAAAAATTCTATATAATGAAGTTACTTAATGATAATAATTCAAAAGGAGTGAATGAATTATGGGCGAATTAAAAGACGATTTAAACAAAGTATTTGACGACCTGAAAGAAAAAGCAGGCGAGTTGAAAGACAAAGCAGAAGATAAGGCCGAAGCGCTGATGGACAAGGCGGAGGCAAAAGCCGCGGAGCTTAAAGTGAAAGCGGGCGAAAAATTTGAAGAAATAAAAGATAACGCCGAAATCAAGGCTGACGAACTGAAAGTAAAGGCCGGCGAAACCTTCGACGACATTAAGGACTACGCAGGTGAAAAGCTGGAAGACTTAAAAGAAGCCGCAGGCGATTTAAAAGACAAGATTGCCGATAAGATCCAGGACATCTTCGATAAGGATGATAACGAAGAAAAACCCGCAGAAGACGCAACCACTCCTCAAGTATAAAACATAATTGCAGCCCGAAATTTTTTCGGGCTGTTTTTTTGCAGCGTGATGAAGTTACAGTAATATAACAAAGATCCGGTTATAATAACCTCATTACAAATGGAGGAAATGATTATGTTTGAAGGATTATTCGGTAAAAAAAATTATAAAAACATTTCTGCCAGAGAAGGCAAAGAAAGATTGGAAATCAACAAAAATGCGGTTTTGATCGATGTGCGTTCACCCGAAGAATACGCGCAGGTACACATTCCAAAAAGCAAATCACTGCCCCTTGACAGATTGCCTAACGGAATTACCAAAATAGCCAAAAACAAAGATGACGAATTAATTGTTTATTGCTTAAGCGGTGCGAGAGCCGCTAGCGCCTGTATGCAGCTAAGCTCCATGGGATATACCAATGTCTGCAATATGGGAGGCATTCAATCCTGGCCTTATGAAAAAGTAAAAGGCTCCAGGTAATTTACTTTGCCGAACGGCATAGATTATAATTCGATTTGACTACAACCAAAAGTCATTTTTCTAAATTAAATATATTAATGTCTACAGTTAGTATTCAGCAGGCCACGGCCTGCTGTTTTATTGTGAGTCGAATTTTAATTATTTGAATAGAAATATTTATGGAAAAAAATTACAACCGGTGCTATACTCGATTTATAGAACTTATTTTAATAAACAGGGGTATGTTATGAATTTGAATGATGAAAATCAAGACTTTTTCGATCAGATTAAATTTTGCACCGAATGCGGTAATACGCTGGACCCGACCGATCTGTTCTGTACCAATTGCGGAACTAAATTGAGCCATATGATGAAAGTAAATTTAAAAGATTCTCCGGAAAGCGATTCCTTCTCAAATAATTCAAATATTAATAACGACATAACTAATGATTCGGCCGAAAAACCGACAATATCCGAAAACCAGTACACACATTCAGAAAACAAGTCCGCTGAAGGAACTGCCAAACATGAAATCAGTTCGGCTGAATTTGCTTTCGAAACATCCGAATACGGTGAGCAGGAACTAAATACCGCGGAGGCAGTAAGTTATGCCTCTTATCCAAAGACCAACTATTATGGAGAATACAACGCTGTAAAGAAAAAAAATCCTAAATTTAAAAAAACTTTGCTGATTGCGTCAACCGTTTTGTTTGCAGTTGTTTTCGTAACCGCGGGTGTGCTGTATCTTGCCGGAAGAACAAATAACAAAGCAGCAGCCGACTTGACTGCAAAAGGAATGGATGCGTTGCCGTCTTATTGTGATCCGATACTCAATAATATACGAATTGAAAAAATCACTTATGATAAGGCAAAGGATACGGGTAAAGCAGGCTACGTATTTGCGACGGTTGAAGCAACCGTGCAATTTTTTGAAGCCGATCTTAAAAAAGCCTATTCCGGCAGCCAACCGGAAGAATACATAAAATCAGTGCTTTCGGATATTCATAAAACCGAGGAGAAATCAATAACCTTGAATGTTTCCATAAATAAGAAGGAAAAGGATTTTATTTGGGAAACCGAAACTCTGGACCGATTCTATGAACAGGTACGTATTGCGGGACAGGACTTGGCAAAAAACTATGCCGGTTATGAGGATATTGACAAAGCGGTACGCGACTTATTGTTCCCCTACCCTTTTAAAGAAAGCGGATCGGGCTATAAAGACGAGACTTATTATACGGATGAATATAAAGCTTACCTGCAGGATCTGACTGCGTATTTTGCAAAAGACGGTTTAAAGATAAACGGCACCGTGAGCAAGGATGCCGAAGTGATCTATCAATGCTTATCGGAAAGGCTGACCCCTTATTTATATTCCGCATATAATCCGATTACCGCTTTAAACACAAAAAATGATTCGATATACACCTTAACATTTGATTACATGTCGGGGACGGCTATACTAAGCGAAGCTTCGAATTCAATCTATCAAACGGAATGGAATTTAAACAGTAAAACACGTCCGACAATTGATAACCTCGATGATCGATTGCTTGAAGAATTGCAAAAGGCTTCCGATAGCTTTATCACGAATAAAAGCAATGCGCTTAAAACGGAAGAATGTATATTTAATTTGAATGAACTGGTTGGTTTGAGCGCATCCTCGAATGCGCAAGTTACAGCCTTTGCGCAAAAAGCGGTCGATAGCTATGATGAGCAGCTGGTAGCATTAAAAAACAAGATCGATCTTATGCTGATCGTTGCCGATCTGCCACAAACGGGAGTATTAAGCGGTTCCGGCAGCGGGCCCAGCATCGATATTTCCACGCAAAGCGGCGACGGAGCACATTACATCAAGGTGGAAAGAATCAATTCGAGCCTTTCTGAAAACGGAACCGAAGTCATGACGGTTTTTATTCGGGACGGCGAATCGACAACCATTCGGCTTCCGAGCGGAAATTATAAATTTAAATATGCCATCGGACACACCTGGTATGGGACGACCGATAAGTTTGGTCCCGAAGGCAGATATGTTATGGCTGACCAAGTGATAAATGTAGAATCCGGATATGTATATACGCTTAAATTATATGATGTAGTCGATGGTAATTTAGGAAGTAAAAATATCGATTCCGGTGATTTTTAGAATAACAAATAGATGAATTTGAAGAATGTCGGTTTATGTCTAAATTTGCGTACCGTTTTTCTAAAATATTTCTTGCAATACAAAAATACATTCCTTATAATTTAGAGTACAAATAGAGAAAAAATCTTAGGTTCCATGGCGAACAAAATTGTCATTACTTTCGTACTTCATAATCGAATTGTAGGAATTTGGTTTTAGTCGATAAGAAAGCGGTGTTTTACTATGACAAACAATCAAAAACTCGCGCATGAATTGACAATGAAACATATTAACGAGTTTGTAAAAAGAGAGAAGATATTGTCCTATATCTGCGGCAACGGTTTTACTATGCCCAGTATCAGTGAATTTGATTTGTACAATGCCACTTATCAGTCTGCGCTGGATATAATTGAGCATTTGAATCCTGTTGAATAGTTTTTTGGCATTTACTCAAGCTATTTAAGATGTTTATTTATAAACATCTTTTTTATTGTGCGATATTTGTTATATCGTTACAAATTTGCTAAAATTAAGCATGATAATCAATAATAATTAGAAATGAGGATATTATGGCGGATCGATTGATAGAGAAAATGGCAAAAACACTGATCGAATATTCTTTGGAAGTAAAAAAAGGCGAGTGGGTGGTTATTACAGCCGAGCCTGTGAGCATGGAATTGGTTAAAGAATGTTATCGGGAAGTCTTGAGAGCCGGAGGAAACCCTACGGTTCTTTTGAATCCATCCGGAATAGCAGAAATTTTATATAAGGAGGGCAATGAAGATCAGTTATCCTTTATATCGCCGTTTCAACTTTTGCGCGTAGAAAAGGCGGACTGTGTATTGAATATATTAGGCACCGAAAATAACAGCGAATTATCGGGAGCAGATCCAAAAAAAGTTGCCTTAAAAGCCAAAAGCAGCAAGCCGGTTTCACAAATCATGCATAAGCGGACAGATGCGGGAGAACTGCGATGGACGCTTTGTCAGTATCCGACCAATGCCGATGCACAGCTGGCCAACATGTCTTTGGAGGAATATAAGCATTTCATCTATCAAGCCTGCCTGCTTTATGATGATGACCCCGCCGCATCCTGGAAAAAATTACATGATGAACAGGAAGCCATCGTCAAACGAATGAATTCCATAAAAAATCTGCGAATTGTTGCCGAGGACACGGATATAACCATGAGCGTGAAGGACAGGATTTGGATCAATTCGGACGGTCACCATAATTTTCCCAGCGGAGAAGTATTCAGCGCGCCCGTCGAAGACAGCGTCAAC
>DAITPG010000148.1:0-6315 GCA_036833715.1 Eubacteriaceae bacterium
ATGGATCAAAAATGAATCGGTTGATTTGCTGCTGGGCACCAGTTACGGAAAACAGATCGCAAAGGCCGAAAATATCCCGTTTGTAAGGGCCGGGTTTCCTGTTCTAGACCGTTATGCGCATTCTTATTTCCCCATAGTGGGATATAAAGGAGCTTTGCGCATGGTCGAAATGATTTCCAACGCGCTTATGGATCAATTTGACCGTGAGTGTGCGGATGAAGACATGGACGTGGTAATGTAAACAGGTCTGCGATTCAACGAATCGAATCATCATAATTCAAATCAGTAAAAAATTTGTCGGTGAAAGCCGAGGAGACGCTTATGAGTGAAACAAAAATACTCGAGGAAAGAAAAAAGTTTATACAATACGGTGATACCGCTGGATGCGGAACTATCCAATGCGACAGCGAAAGTCTTTCCGGAGCCGTCAGCCAGCGTGCCTGCGTATATTGCGGAGCCCGAGTGGTCCTCAATCCGATCACCGATGCATTTCATATCGTCCACGGCCCCATCGGCTGCGCCAGCTATACCTGGGATATCCGCGGAAGTCTCACCAGCGGGAGCGAACTGTATCGAAACAGTTTTTCGACGGACTTAAACGAAAAGGACATTATTTTTGGCGGAGAGAAAAAACTGACGGCCGCCATCGATGAACTGGCTGAAAAGCATCATCCCAAGGTCATCTTTGTATATGCCACCTGCATTGTAGGGGTTATCGGCGATGATGTGGATGCCGTATGCAGAATGGCCGAAGAAAAGCACGGCATCCGCGTGATTGCGGTCAAATCCCCCGGATTTTCAGGCAGCAAATCCTACGGCTATAAAATGGCCTGCAATGCGATCATGCAGCTCATCAAGCCTCATATCGGGCAGGCAAAAAAGCACGGGGTCAACATACTGGGAGATTTTAATCTTGCCGGCGAAATGTGGATCATCAAGAACTACTTAAAGCAGATCGGCATTGAAACGATAGCCACCATTACTGGCGACGCAAGTTATGAATCGATCATCAAAGCGCCCGCGGCAAGCCTCAATATCGTTCAATGCGCCGGCTCCATGACCTATTTGGCCAACCGGATGGAAGAGGAAATGGGTATTCCCTACATCAAGATCAGCTTTTTCGGCATAGAAGATACCACATCCTCCCTGATTCGGATTGCCGAAGCATTGGGACTAAAAGAATCCGTTGAAAAGGCAAAATTGTTTACGAAAGCGAAGGAGGCGGAGCTTGCGCCGTTTTTGAGACAGTATGCCGGTCACTTTGAAGGGAAAAAAGCCGCGATTTATGTGGGCGGCGGTTTTAAAGCCATCTCCTTGATTCGACAGTTCAATGCTATGGGGATCAAAACGGTCGTCGTCGGCACGCAGACCGGCAAACCCGAAGACTATGAAATCATCAGCCGTCTAGTCGAAAAAGACACCGTTATTTTAGACGATGCCAATCCGGCGGAGCTTGAAATGTTTATGAAAGAAAAGGGCGCCGACATTTTGGTCGGCGGCGTAAAAGAACGGCCGCTGGCGTATAAATTGGGTATCGCCTTCTGCGATCATAATCACGAAAGAAAACATGCGCTTGCAGGTTACGAAGGCGTCATCAATTTTACGAATGAGATCAATTTATCCATCAACAGCCCTGTATGGGGCTATTTAAACAAATCCATTGATACGGAGGGGATTTATGACCAAGAATTTAGTGAACTTAAACGTTAATCCCTGTAAAATGTGCATGCCCATGGGCAGTGTCAGCGCGTTTTACGGTATCAAAGGATGTATGAGCATCCTGCACGGTTCTCAGGGCTGCAGCACCTATATACGCCGCCATATGGCCACGCATTATAACGAGCCGATCGATATCGCATCCTCTTCGCTTACGGAAGAAGGTACGGTTTTCGGCGGAGAAAAAAATTTGGTCAAAGGGCTTGAGAATCTTATCAAGCTTTACGATCCGGAAGTTATCGGCATCGCAACCACCTGTCTGGCCGAAACCATTGGCGAGGACATACCGCGCATGATTTTGGATTTTTATAAATCGCATCCGGATTGCAAGGTCAAACTGATTTCGGTTTCTTCATCCGGGTATTCGGGCACGCAATATGAAGGTTTTTTCGCGGCTTTAAAATCAATCGTCAGCTTTGCTGAGATGAATAAAGAAAAAAATAATAAAATCAACGTGATAACGGGAATGCTGACTCCGGCGGACACAAGATATCTAAAGAAACTGTTGAATGATATGGGATTGGAATATGTGCTGCTGCCGGATCTTTCCGAAAATCTTGACGGTGTCTACAAGCCCCAATATCAACGCCTTCCCAAAGGCGGCACTTCAATGGAAGAGATCTCGCAAATGGCCGGCGCGCGTTTAACGATCGAGTTAAGCGAATTTGTCAGCGACGAATCTTCTCCCGCCAAATATTTGCATGATACTTACGGGGTGCCGTATGTGCGCTGCAACATGCCCGTGGGACTAAAAGATACGGATGCGCTCATCGAGATATTAAAAAATTGCGGCGGCACTTTAACGCATGAGTTAGAAACGGAACGCGGAAGATATTTGGATGCCATGATCGATTCGCATAAATACAATGCCGCAGGACGGGCCGTGATATTCGGAGAGCCCGACTTTGTTTACAGCATCGGCCGATTGTGCTTAGAAAATGGGATTATACCCGTGGTTGCCGCAACAGGCGCCAAAAGCGAGCATTTGAAATTGATGCTGCAAAAGCAGATCAAATCGGTGTGCGGAAACTTTTTTGTCGAAGATTTTATCGTAGCCGATAACTGCGATTTTGATCATATTGAAGAATACGCGCTTAAATATAACGCCAATATTATGATCGGTAATTCGGACGGACGAAGAATAGAAGAAAAGTTTCATCTTCCTCTTATCCGATGCGCATTTCCTATCCATGACCATGTCGGCGGACAGAGGATCCGATTGCTGGGTTATGAAGGCTCCGTCAGCCTGCTGGACCGCGTAACCAATGCGCTGCTTTCTAAAACAGAGCAGACGTTCAGAAATGAATTATATGAAAAATATTACGATAAGCCGGAAACCCCAAAAAGTACTGCCGTGCCAGAGGCTTCATTGATCAAAGAAATGAATGCCGAAAAAAGCAAAACGCATCCCTGCTTTAACGGATGCGGAGGGGGCAGCGCCAGAATGCATTTGCCTGTGGCGCCCAACTGCAACATCCAGTGCAATTATTGCGTGCGCAAGTTCGACTGCCCCAACGAAAGCCGGCCGGGAGTATCCACCCGGGTTTTATCACCCGAAGAAGCCGTGCAGAAATACTTGGAAGTCAAAGCAAACATGCCTAATTTAAATGTAGTGGGCATTGCGGGGCCGGGCGACTCGCTGATGGATTTCGATAAGACCAAGAAAACGCTTGAGCTTATCAGAAAAAGCGATCCGGATGTGACGTTTTGCCTTTCCACCAATGGATTGATGCTGCCGCAGTACGCAGATGAACTTGTGCAGCTGGGCGTATCGCATGTAACGGTTACGATCAATTCGGTAGATCCCAAAATCGGAAGCCTGATTTATCATCATATCAGTTATATGGGGCAAATGTATATAGGCGAAGCTGCAGCCGCAATATTGTTGGCGAATCAACTGGCCGGCTTAAAAATGTTAAGCGACCGCGGAGTGATCTGCAAAGTCAATATTGTGATGCTGAAAGGAATCAATGATCATCATATACCGCAGGTTGTCAAAAAGGTAAAGGAACTTGGATGCGAGTTGACAAATATCATGCAGATGATCCCCGTTGAAGGCAGCGCATTTGAACAAATGCCGCTTACCAGCAACAAAGAAATCATGGAAATGAGGAAAGCCTGCGGAGAAACGTTACAACAGATGTACCACTGCCGCCAATGCAGAGCGGATGCGGTCGGAACCTTGGATCACGATGAATCTGCCCTGTATTATTCCAGCGAATGTTCAACTTCTTCATCTAAAGATACAGCTCTTGACGGCGAAAAACTGCTGCTTTTTGCGGTAGCCACAAAGGAAGGCATTTTAGTGGACCGACATTTCGGCCACGCATCCGATTTTTATATTTATGAACATAAAGAAGGAAGTGTGCGGTTTAAGGAACGCCGGGGCATCGCAAAATATTGCAGCGGCCCCGAAGGCTGCGACGGTAATGGCGGCGGAAAAGAGAATAAGGAAGGCAAGATGGAGATGATACTGGATGCGATCAAAGATTGTGATTGCGTGATTGCCATCCGCGTGGGGGACGCACCCAAGAATAATCTAGCCAAAAGAGGAATTACCGTTATAGAAGCTTTCGGCCGCATTGAAGATGCCGTAAACGAAGCGGCGTTAAAAATGACCAAGGAAAAAAGAAAGGAAGCAACTGTATGATAAAACCGAAATACCATGTATTTGTCTGTTCCAGCAGCAAAGTGAACGGGACTCAGAAAGGTTTTTGCCATTCCAAAGAAAGCGTAAATTTGATCCAGGCTTTCATGGAAGAAATCGATGAGCGCGACTTATCCTCCGAAGTGATGGTCACCAATACGGGATGTTTCGGCATTTGCGAGAAAGGCCCTGTGGTGGTGGTTTATCCCGAAGGCACCTGGTACGGCAATGTCAGTAAAAAAGATGTGGCGCGTATTGCGGAAGAGCATCTGGAAGGCGGAAATCCCGTAAAGGATCTGATCATCTAGATTCTCTGGTTATCATTGATACATTAATAAAAGTATAACGACCGACGCCGGTAATGCTCGATGATGAGCAGCGTTGGTTTTTTGTTTAAATTTCGGCTCAAGGAGGTACCTATGTTTTCGATTACAGATACATCCCTCTGCAGCATCGACATAAGCAGATCAACTAAAAAGGCAGTCAGGGATTATTGCAAAGCTTTGCTTGATTTTGGAATCGATACGATCGAAATGCCGCAGGATACGGCAAGCCTTCTTTCAAGTAGCATAAATCCTTTAAAAATATTGATCCGTACGGATACTGTTTCGGATCTTTCTCGCATAAAAAAAACCGCAGGCATCGTCTGCGATAAGATTAACGCTGATTATACTGGAAGAAAGATTTTAGAAAAAAGCATTGACGAGATAACCGATGAGCAATATCAATCAGTTGCCGGAAACGAAATCCGGCTCATCGGCGGCAAAAAATTATTTGCGGAGCCATATGGGATAACTTTCAGGAAGATGCTGAAGTTTTTGCCGAACACTACATCCTTTTGCACAATAAACGCCGGATACGCTTCCACCGCATTGATGATCGAATGGGTATTGGCCGGTGGCAAGAATATCGTGACGGCTTTTATGGGCACAGGCGGATACGCGCCTATGGAGGAAGTGGTTATGGCGCTTCGCACCAACGGTTATGACCTTCCGAGAATTGATGCAAAATATCTATACAGTATCGGAAGATTTTGGGAAACGCTGACAGGATATAAGATTCCGGAACATAAACCGGTAGCCGGAAAAAATATTTTTCATGTTGAATCGGGCGTCCATGTAAACGGGATCATGAAAAACAGCAGAAACTACGAGCCGTTTTCACCCGAAGAGATCGGTTCAAACAGAAAAATCGTTCTGGGAAAATACTCGGGTAAAAGCTCTGTTTTGATGAAACTTAAAGAATTGAATTTAAACGATCAATTTATTGATATAGACAGGTTATTGCAGTCCGTAAAAATTTTAAGCAGCGAGTACGGTACCGTGAGCGACAAGGACTTTCTTGCGTACATTTCAGAATTCATAGGAGATGAGCGGAATGGACAAAAGAAAAATCTTACTTACTGATACCACGTTGCGCGACGGAGAACAAAGCCCTGACATCTCTTTTGATGAAACTGCCAAGCTGAATCTTGCAGGCCTCCTTGACAAGGCAGGGTTTTACTCCATTGAGGCAGGGATCCCGGCAATGGGAAGCGATGCAAAAGATACCATATGCAAAATTATGGATATACGTAAATCATCGAAGATCGCGACATGGAATCGCATGAACGTTGAAGACATCCGGCATTCCTTTGACTGCATACCCGATGTGATCCATATCAGCGCGCCTGTTTCGGATCGACTGCTTTATACCATGTTGGGCAAAGACCGAAGCTGGCTGGCTAAAAATTTAAAAGCCTGCGTGAGTTTTGCCAAAGACAAGGACTATGAGGTGACGGTGGGTTTTCAGGACGCATCCCGCGCGGATATTCCTTTTATGATCGATTTAGCCAATATGCTTAAAGACATGGGCGTTTATCTTTTGAGGTTAGCCGATACCGTCGGCATTCTGGTTCCCACTACGATGCGGCGACTTATAAGCGAATTGAGAAGCAATTCCGATATTCAGCT
>DAITPG010000149.1:0-6223 GCA_036833715.1 Eubacteriaceae bacterium
AAAGCGATTTTAAGACCATAGGCGAGATCGCCAAAAGAAACGACGCGCTGTTTATGGTCGATATGGCCCATATTGCCGGGCTCGTCGCCGGCGGCGTGCACATAAGCCCCGTACCGTATGCGGATATCGTGACCACCACCACGCACAAGACCATGCGCGGGCCGCGCGGAGGCGCCATCCTTTGCAGAGAACAGTTCGGCAAGCAGATCGACAAGGGCATATTCCCGGGCAGCCAGGGCGGCCCCCTGATGCATATCATTGCGGCAAAAGCCGTCGCTTTTAAGGAAGCTTTGACTGACGAATTCAAAGACTATCAAAAACAGATCGTCCTCAATGCAAAGGCATTAAGCATCAAGCTTATGGAAAAGGGCTTCAAGCTGCTGTCGGACGGAACGGACAATCATTTGATGCTCATCGACCTGCGCAACTTCGGACTCAACGGCAAGGATGCCGAAAAGGCACTGGACGCCGTGCATATCACCGTCAATAAAAACGCCATTCCGTTTGATACGCTCAACGCCAATACCACCAGCGGCATCCGCGTGGGAACGCCGACCGTTACGGCAAGAGGCATGAAAGAAGCGGAAATGGCGGTGATCGGCGAAGCCATTTATGAAGCTTTGATCGAAAAGAAAACGCAGGATGCTTCCGATAAGGTAAAAAAATTATGCGAAGCGTATCCGGTTTATAGATAACCATAAATAAAGGCTAAATAAGCGATATTATTTTAGCCCTATTTTTATGACTAAATCTACAAAAGCTAACTCAATAACCTATCTCATAAAGAAAGGATACCTTAACCAACGCTCTTATATCCCTAGCACTCTGGCTACTAGCAATACTTGAGAAAGGTTTAGTCAAAATGCAAACCTTTCTTTTTTATTTATCCAACATTGCATTGCATCTTGTAACAATTTTATATATAAAAAAAACAGAGTTGTCGCCATCGGCTTAAGCTCCGTTTTTATTAGATATGCTTACTTTTCTTTTATACTTACTAATCCATTATATTCATTATTTAGGTACAGTTGTCACATGATTTGCTGTTGTAAAAGTGCTTCCCGCAGTTCCGGAAAAGGCTCTGACTAAATAGGTATAACTTTTGCCCTTTGTAAGATTTAGAAAAGTAATATCGGTTCCGGACAAGGAAACGATCGGTGTATATTTTTTAGTTGATGAATTATATGAGTAAACGGTGTATGATGTAGCCCCAGTTATTTTAGCCCATGTCAATTTGATTGAACCTGTGCCGGCAGTGGCAGTAACGTTAGGCGTATAGACCTTTGCTAGAGTGATCGAAACATGATTGGCTGTAGTATAAGCACTGTATGATGTTCCGTTGTATGCTCTTACCAAATAAGTGTATGTATTACCATTTGTTAAATTATTAATCGCATAACTTGTTGTTGTCAATCCCGATTTGATAGTCGTATATTTTTTAGTTGAAGCGTTATACGAATAAATAGTATAGCTGATTGCGCCGGTAACTTTACTCCATTTTAAGGTTACTGATCCATTAGAGCTGGTTGCGATTGGTTTTGGCGCAACGATTGGATTAAAAGCGACGTTTGCATAGGAACTATAGGATTTACCGTCATAAGCTCGGACTGCGTATATATATTTTGTACCGTTAGTGAGTCCGGTAATCTTATAACTTGTGCTTGTTAGACCGGATTTTACGGCAGCATATGTTTTAGTAGAAGAATTATATTTGTAAATAACATAACTTTTTGCTCCCGAAACGGCTTTCCATGAAAGTGTGGCTTGGCAGTCACCAACAGTTACGGTTACAATCGGGGCTGCGATTGACGTTCCTCCCAAAGTTTTATACGCATTCACAAAACCATATCCTGTTTTGGTATCATATCCAGCAGAATAAATATCTTTCGCACCATTCTTAAGCCTTTGTTCAAATGTGCTTGGCGTAATGGTTGGTTCTTTAGCAACAGCAAGTGCTGCTATTGCTGAAACACAAGGAGCCGCGAAGGATGTACCATATTGATATATATATATACCTTCTTGATAAGGATCTGATGTGGTTGAGTAATACGAATCGGTTGTTAAAACATAACTACCTGGCGCTGCTACATCTACCTTATTATTATATGTGGAAAATGATGACGGATTCAGTTCACTTGTTACAGCTCCTACACTGATAACATTATCAAAACATGCAGGATAGAGAAGCGGATTTCCTTTTTCAGCATAATTTCCGGAAGCTGCTATAACGATACATCCTTTGTCTACTGCGTAATTAATAGCATCTTGCTCCGCTTGTAATTTACTAGTGCCGCCCAAACTTAAATTGATAACTTTGCAACCTATATCTGCAGCTTTATATATAGCAGAAACTGTATCTGCAACATCTCCGCTTCCACTGGAATCAAGAACCCTTAAAGGAATAATCTTAACACCTTGCGCAATTCCAGCTATTCCTATTCCGTTATTTGCGGTTGCGGCAATAATACCCGTAACATTAGTTCCATGTCCATAAGGATCACCATAACAATAATCATTTGTCACATAATCCCATCCGTATGCCACATAAGCATCAATCAAATCTTCATGCGAGCCGTCGACTCCGGAATCAATAACAGCAACCATAACGCTTGACGCGTCATTTTTTATCGTCCATGCTTGAGCAATGTTTAATGCAGACATATACCATTGATTTGTGTAATAAGGATCATCGGGATTTGCCAAAGCATTTACCGTGCCTTCTGACTTTGAAGAAATAGTATCATTAGAATCATCAATAATTCCAATTTTTTCATTTTTTGATATGTATTTGACATTATTTCCGAATTTAATTTGTAATTCTTTTTCAGTCATGTCGGTATATAGCGAAAAGACTTTTTGAGTGCTCATACCAAGTAAATCATAAGTAATACCTTTTAACATATCCGCTATATTTTGCATGGATACGGAATCTTTGAAACCTACTATGAAAGTTGCTTCTTTTTCGGATACGGCGGCAGGTTTCATTGTCGAGAAAGCCTTGGCTTCGATTTTTTTTGTAGACATATCTAATTTTTGCAGATATTGTTGGTCGGCTGCCGCAAAGGGATTGGTTTCGGCAGCTTTTACAATTTCAACCGGAAAGGCTGATAAAGATAAACCGATAGCAAGAATTGTCACGAGAATTTTCGATAATAACTTATTAAATTTCATATTTTCCCCCTTTTTCCTCTGTTTTTTAGTATAAACTGCCAAATAAAACAAGTCAAGAAAATAATCAGTTCCGAAATCATGAAATCGTTAAGCATTATAAAGCCACTAAAAAAGCGGATCCGAATCCGCTGATTTTAAGTTTGATTATTTAAAGATTCATTTTGTCTTTGCGGCATACATAAGGTATTTAACCATTGTTTTGAAATAGCCGATTCTTTTGGGCTCCAGAAGAATCCTGTACAGCCATTCTAAATGCAGTGCGATAAAAAAGTTCGGCGCCCGTTTTAACTGCCCGGATATTACATCAAAACTGCCGCCCACGCCCTGTAAAATTTTGATATCGTTTAGTTTATCCTTGTTGGCAACCATCCAGTTTTCCTGCTTCATGCTGCCGAGCGCAACAAATAAGATTTCCGCGCCGCTTTGGTTGATCGTATCGACCAGTTCATCATTATTTTTGCAATAGCCATTGCAATAGCCTACGATCCGGATACCCTCGAATCTTCGTTCCAACTCGATTTTCGTTTTTGAAACGCTCTCTTCGCCGGCGCCGTAGAGGAAAATGCTTTTTTTATGAATTACGGCATTCCTACATAGATCCAACATCAAGTCGATGCCGGTTATTCGGCTCAAAGAAATATTTCTTCTTTTTGCGGCATATATGATCCCGTATCCGTCCGGAATCAGATAATCGGCCTTAAGTAATGTCTGATGAATCGATTCATCTTCAATACCCATCATTACTTTATTTGGATTAATGGCAAATATAATTTTTTGATTTGTAATTTGATGCGGATCGAATATTTCTTCGATCAATTTATTTTGATCCGAGTCATATATATCATAGCCGAATAAATTCAAAACGTCCCTCATCCTGTTTCTTAAAAAAATAAGACGCAGTAATATCCAAAAACTTTGTCTTCTTATGTAAAACCTTTATTGCGTTATTTCAAAAGATTTAAATTCTGCGGGTTCTTCCCTTTCGGTATTATATTCTGTTACAACAATGCCTCTCTTCTTAATTACAAAAGGTATTGTCCTAAAAATTATCGATAAATCGAAGAAAAAATTCATTCTCTTAACATATTCGCCGTCAAATCTGGCCTTTTCTTCAACCGAAAGTTCATTGCGGCCGTTGATCTGCGCCCACCCCGTAAGCCCGGGACGGACATCATTTGCTTTGTACAATTCACGCTCGGCGATCAAATCGGCTTCTTTCAATAAAACCGGACGCGGCCCGACAAAACTCATCTCGCCCAACAAGATATTGACTAATTGAATGACTTCATCAATACTGGTTTTACGCAAAAATTTTCCGACTCTGGTTATGTAGCGCTGATCGCATTTCATATCGTAAGCCGAACATTCGTCCGGTGCATCGATATACATTGTTCTGAATTTTAATATGTTAAACGGTTTTTGACCCTTTCCATATCTTTTCTGTGTGAAGATAGCCGGGCCTTTGCTGTCCAATTTTATAACAAGGCTAATTAAAAGAAAAAACGGAAATAAAACACATAAAAAAACCAATGAAAAAATTATATCAAAAATTCTTTTAACAGTCATCATTATCCACCGACCCTGTAATAAATAGAATAAAACATTTGTCGAAATTTAGGGCGTTATAGGTTATGCCCGATTTGTATCATTGCTTTATTGTAAGTCAATTAACTTAACTATACCTTTATTTTGATTTGATTTCAACCAATTTAATCAAAAGTCTTCAGGATATATCAACCATTTTAAATTATCATTAAAAAAAGACTTCATAAAATGAAATCAAAACAAAAAAAAATGGTGACCCATCCGCGATTCGAACGCGGGACACCTTGATTAAAAGTCAAGTGCTCTACCGGCTGAGCTAATGGGTCATCGTCTGATTAAATACAGCTTTTACATTATACATTCTGTCTATTATGAAGTCAATAGGATTTTTCATAATCTACACATATTTTATATTATTATTGACAATCGATGCATATTTATAATAGAATAATTCTAAGAAACTCAGGAGATGGTTTATATGAATGCCCCAATCGAAGATATTAAAACCAAATTGCGCTATCACGGTTTAAAAGCCACCCATCAACGGATGGCTGTATTATCCGTTTTGAGTGAATGCAATAATCATCCCAGCGCCGAAATGATTATGCAGACTCTGATCGATCAAGGCATCCATATGTCCTTTGCCACGGTTTACAATGTGTTGGAAACGCTGCTGGAGACCGGCATCATTCAAAAGATTTCGGATGTCAACGAAGTTATGCGCTTTGATTACAATACCGATTTTCATGTGCATGTATTCAATGAAAAAACCGGCGAGATCAAAGATTATTTTGACGAGGATTTTTGCAGCAACCTTCAGAATTATATCAAGCAAAATTTTAACGCCAAAGGTGAAATCGCAAAAATCAATCTTTCGGTTATGATGAAGGGCTGATTATTTAATAAAACTGCGCTGGTTGCTTTTGTTAGATAGGAAACGTCGGAATAAAGACCCAAGCATATGCATAGCCATAATGTAAAATTATCAAGATTAATATCTCCAGGCAAGAAGCGCTTATCGCTTCTTTTTTAATTCTCCGGCGCAGGGGCCTTCACAACGATCAGCTCCAATAGGTCCTCATGAAGATTTTTCACGTTCATTTTGCTCTTGAATGGAATTTTTAACAAGGTTCCGGCTGAATATTCATGGATCTGCTGTTCATCCAAACCAATGGAAAGTGTTCCCCGGATCACCGTCATATATACGTTGGAGTTGGAGTAGTGTTCCGGAAGGCCGTCGTTTTTTTGAAATAGCATATGCAGATAGTGCACGTTTTCGTCAAACAATACCTTTTCAATGATTTTGTCTTTTCCCTTATTCAGGTAAAAAATTTGTTCGATCATAATCATACCTCCGTTTGGAAATAGTTGGTATCATGATGGTAGCATATTTTAACCGGTAGTTCTGTTGTTTCTGCAACAAAAATAAAAAAAACGCAACATACGTTCCGGCAGGCTGCTGACAAAGTAAGTCAGCAGCTTTTTTTATTGAGGAAGATAACAAAAA
>DAITPG010000150.1:0-6219 GCA_036833715.1 Eubacteriaceae bacterium
GATCCTTGCTGCCGTCATAGATGGTGCCGTCCGCAAAATCGGTGATCTCCTTCATCTGATCGGTGCTGGCATCCCCGAACGTAATGCAGTAGATGGGCACATAGCCCACGCCCAGCGCTTCAATATCGCCGATCATCTCATTGAAATGATCGTAATTGGAGCGTCCGTCGCTCATCAAAATAACGGCGGGGTTGCGCTCGCCGATGCCCTCGGTCTTCATGATCGTAAAGGCCTCGGTTACCGGCGCGTAGATATCGGTTCCCCCGCCCGCGCCGGCGGCGATGATATTTTCATAAAGCTGTTCAAAATCGTCGGGATCGTTTCCGCGCACCACCCATTGTGATAAAATGCCGTCATTGAACAATACCACTGCCGTGATATCGTCCGCCGTCGCCTGCAGGAGGTTTTGCCTGGCTTTGCTTTGAATCAGCAGCTGTTCCATCGCGGCCTCAAGCTGCTCCTCTCCGCTGCCTTCCATGGAGCCCGAATAATCCAGACAGAATACGGTAAACGACGGTTTTCGGAGATTGCCTTGATACAAGTCGAGCGCTTCCCATATCACCTCGGCACTCGGAAATTTGATGGGGGAAAGCACCTTTTGCGTATCGATGCCCCAATCGGGATTGAATACCTTGGGATCGGATGTGATATTAACGCCGATGAGACCCGTTCTCCTGCCGAGCGACTGGATCTCTTTCTGCGTCTCTTCGGAGAGCAAATAGGATTGCAGGGAATCGAACTGCTCCTGTTTGTCGGCGTTTCCGTGATCGACATAACCTAAGGGCGAATCGGCGATGGCAAGCCCGTCCGCAAGATAAACCGCGTACAACGGCTCCTCGCCCTGCTGTGTAAGGGTTTGATTGGCTTCGATCACGATGCATTCGTAATTGATCATTGCGTTGTACTGATCAAAATTATTCAAAAATAGCTCTTTTAAAAATCCGCTGCTTTCCGCGGTGCGGTCGATCTCTCCCAGCAGGGATTTGATCTTGCTTGTGACTTCGGGATTTTTGAGGTCTTCGGAGGTGATCACGCTTTTGCCCGAAAAGGCGGTCAAAAACGAGAAGTAAGCGGAAGCGCCAGAATTGGACTGGCTTGCGCTGGTCATCATCAGATGGATTTTGCCGCTTTCCATGGCGGAAAGCAGATCGTTTACGTAGACCGCGCGCCCGTCCGTCCAGCCGAGGCTTTCGGCAACGGAGCGCTTGAGCGCCAGCACCACGGGTGAGCGCATGACGCTTTGCGCGTTTTTGATGATGTTGCCGCTGTCTCCCAGGGTGATCCACATGCTGTTGGCCGGCCACACGGCGTCATAATCCTCCGCGCCGTTTTGGATGATGTCTGCAATCTCAAGCGAGCCCTTATAGGTCATGTTTACGGTCACTTTATTTTGATCGCCCCACTCCTCAAGCAAGGGCTCCAGCGTCTTGTTTTCGGAACCGCTGACGATGTTGAATTCGCGCGTGCCGCTCAATCCGTCCGTATCGCAGGCGGCCAGCGAAAAAGCCATCAGGACAGACAAAACGGCGCAGATGATTTTTTTCATTTGTTTCTCCTCTGATATCCAAATATATAATCAATAGCCGAGATCGATCTATGTGAAATTTGTCGAAGCTTGTATACATTATAGCATAAAAAAAGTGCATTTTGATTAAAATGCACTTCATTCAGTAAACTTATGGTAAATCATTTGTAAAATTATAGTAAATAATCTTGGCCGCATGCCATTTTTATACGCGCCTGCTTTTATTCCAAATAGACGATCGTCGCGCCTTCCCCGCCCTCTTTCAGCCCGCCAGTGCGGTAGCTTTCGACCAGCGGGTGCGTTTTTAACAGGTCGGATACGACCTTGCGCAAAATGCCGTTGCCCTTGCCGTGTACGATGGTGACGATCTTTAAATTGGCAAGGGACGCGTCATCGAGAAAATTTTCAACTTCAAGCTCCACCTCGTTGCCCGTGATGCCGCGGATATCCAGCTTGGAGCTGACGGTTTTGGCTTTCATGCCCGTGTAGGAATATCCCGTTTGCCTGCCCTGCTTTTTGGGCTGCAGCTTGGCAGTGGCGATGCGCGTTTTGATGGCACCCACCTGCACCATGGCGGTGTCGTCATCCATGGAAATGATCACGCCGTCGGCTTTCAGATCGGGTATATGGACCTCGTCGGATTTTTTAAATTTATATTCGCTTGCACCGGCAACGGTTTTTTCGATCTCGTGCGCCGGGATATGGCGGTTGATCTCCTCCAGCGCGCCTTTGGAAAGATCGTTGATCTTATCCTTATGGCTCTGGCGTTCTTCCTTATAGCTTTTGGCATATTTATCGGCCTCTGCGATCAGCTCCTTAGCTTTCTGCTTGGCATCGTTGATGAGCTTTTTGGCCTGCACCGCCGCATCCGCCAGCATTTTGTCTTTGGCACCTTCAAGCTCCTTGCTTTTGACAGAAAGCTCCTCATGAAGCCTTTTGTTTTCTATGGCGGTCCGCTGCGCTTCGTCCGCGGATTCCCGCGCGGCTTTGAGCTTGATTTCCAGCTGCGTGAGGATATCCTCAAAATCCTTGTTTTCGCGCGCGATGAGCGTATCGGCCTGCGCCAGAATGCGATCCCCGAGACCGAGCCTGCGCGAGATCTCAAACGCGTTGGATTTGCCGGGGATGCCGATATGCAGGCGGTAGGTGGGCTTTAAATTGACCACGTCGAATTCCACGCTGGCATTTACCACGCCTTCGTTGGTTAAGGCGTATTGCTTGATTTCATTGTAATGCGTCGTGGCAAGAGAAAGGGCTCCCGAGCTTTTGATATCGGAGAGGATGGCCCATGCAAGCGCCGCGCCCTCGGCGGGGTCGGTGCCCGCGCCCAGTTCGTCGAGCAGCACGAGGGAATCGGGGCCGACCCTGGACAGGATGCCGATGATGTTGCTCATGTGCGAGGAGAAGGTGCTCAGGCTCTGCGCTATGCTCTGCTCGTCGCCGATGTCGGCGAAGATGTCGCCGAACAAGCAGGTCACGCTGCCCTCTGCAGCCGGAATACACAGCCCGCATTGGGACATGAGCGCGCACAGGCCCAGCGTTTTTAACGTGACAGTCTTGCCGCCCGTGTTGGGGCCGGTGATCACGATCTGGCTGTATCCGTCGCCGATGGAGATATCCGATGCTACGACGTTTTCGCGCGGGATCAGCGGATGGTACGCCTTGCGCAGAAACATCTGCTTTTTGTCGCTGATCTCCGGCTTGGTATGGCGGTTGGCTACGGCATAATCCGCCTTCGCAAAGCATTCGTCCAACCGGATGAGGATCTGCTCGTTCACCAGCAGATTAGGCGCCGCGGCGCGCACCTTTTCGGAAAATGCCTTCAAGATCAGCTCGATCTCGCGCTGTTCCTCGCCTTCCAGCTCGCGCAGGCGGTTGTTGAGGGTCACAACGGCCATGGGCTCCACAAAAAGCGTCATGCCGCTCGAGGAGCTGTCATGCACGATGCCGCTGATCTGCGCCTTGTTTTCGCTTTTGACAGGTACCACATACCGTCCGTTGCGGATGGTGACGATGGATTCCTGCAGATATTTTTTGTTTTCCTGCGAATTGACCAGACTGCTGAGCTTATCCTTGATGGATGCGTTGGCGTTGCGGATCTGGCGGCGGATATCATAAAGCGCGGATGAGGCGTTGTCCGCGATTTCGTTTTCGGATAAGATGGCCTGCGAAATTTCTTTTTCGAGGCGGGGCACATCGCTGATGTCTTCTGCGACAAGCTCCAAAAGCGGAAAGCTCACATGGGAGCGTTCCTCGGGAAAGATGTAGCGTTTGACCTGCTTGGCGATGCGCAGATCGGCGGCGATGCGCAGCAGCGAGGCTTCCCGTATGGTGCCGCCTTTTTGTGCATGCATCACGGAATCGGCGCATTCAGCGTAGCCGTTGACCGGAAAGCGTCCCTTTGCGTAGCTGATGCCGACAGCCTCGCCCAGCAGGTCATGCGCGGCCCGCAGCTTTTGTTTGTCCGTATAGGCGGTGAGCGCCAGAATATTTTGCCGAGCTGTGTCGGTAGCGGCTCTTTCCGCGATCATCGCGCGTATTTTATCGAATTCAAGGGTTCTAAACAGTTTTTCGTCCATTTCCCGTTTTCCTTAATTTTTTGGCGTGCGTAAGCACATAGATCAATCGGCAGAGCAGGAGCAGGCAGACAGCGGCGGATGCGATATACAGCGCGATATCGACGGCGCCGAGCTTTCGGTAATCGGACACGGCAACGAAGGCCATGGTTTTAACCATGCCGTCGGAGCTTTGGAAGGTTGCCAGCATCACTTCGTCGCCCGCTTTGATATCGGCAAGAAGTTTCAGCTTTCCGTTTTCTTTCAGCTGCGCGGCCGATGCGGCCGGCGTGAATTGAATGCTGACTGAATCAGCCGTTTCCTTGTCCAGCACGGCGCACAGATCCGAAGCCGCGGCAAGCGTCAGCGTCGGACTTTTTAAAAAGCCGTGGTTGGATACCTTATATTCTGCCGTGCGGTTGGTTTCATCGATCAGGGCTTTGCGCGTAAAATTTTCATACACAAAATCGTTGATGACGGACGCTCTGTCCCATATCTCATCGGCATCGGCCATCGGCACGTTCATAAATACGCCGATGAGGCTCATGCTTTCGTCGTCCGCGCTGAGCAGAAAAGTTTTGCCGCCGATATCGGTGGTGCCGGTCTTCAGTCCGTTTACGCGTTCGTCGAAATAGGGATTGATTCCTCTGCGAGCGGAACGGAATCCGGTGAGATTATCAAACGACGGGTACAAAAACAGATCGGTGCTGTACCAGTGATGCTCCGCCTTGTTGGTCTTTGCGTAATAATAATAGGTACCGGCACTTTCTGCGATCACCGCGTGCCGCAGCGCCTCCTTGCCCAACAGGATCAAATCGTTCGGCGTGGAATAGTTGTCGGGGTCGTCATAGCCGTCGCTGTTGGTAAAGCTGCTGTCTTTCATGCCGAGCGCCTGCGCTTTTGCGTTCATTTGCGCAATGAATGCGTCATAGGCGGTTTTGGCGGAGGCGGCAGGGTCTGAAAGAAGCTTTCTGCCCGCGTATACGGCAACCACTTTGGAAGCGTCGTTGCCGGAGGGCAGCATCATGGCGTAAACGAGCTGCTCGAAGCTGAGCGTTTCTCCCTCTGCCAGATAGGCCAGGCTCGAATCCGGCATAACCAGCGCGAGCATGTCGGCGCCGACGGTGATTTCCTCGGTGAGTGAAAGCGAATCAAGCGCGGTGATGAGGGTAAGCAGCTTGGTGATGCTCCCCGGATAATACCGCGTCTGCGGGTTGTTGGCGAGCACGGTGTCGCCGCTGTTGGTTTCTACGATTGCAACGCCCATATCCGGATAAGCCGAAAAATCAAACGCTTTGGCGCAGGCGTAGCCCGCGGGAAGCATGATCTGCAGCGCGAAAAGAAGAATGAGCGTTTTGATCGCAAATTTTTTCATTTATTCGGTCCTTGTAACGGAGTAGATCTTATCGAACAGACCTTGATTTTCCAGAATCATTTCTTCCCCGCCGGCCACGCACAGGTTTGCGTTTTCAATCAAGGAAGCAAACACGGCGGCAAGCGCCTTGATATCGTGTGCCTTTGAGGCAAGGATGATCTCTCTGTTTTTCTGCTGGGTTTCCCAGCTGTCTTCTTTATAACGGTCATAAAGCAGCTTTCTGCCCATGCTGTACACCGGCATCGGCGAATCGATGTCGCTGATGGTGCCGATGATCAGCTTGTTTACGTCCTTTTCTGTCAGCTCCGCTTCGGCGATTTCGGCGGCAAGCTTTTTATATACTTCCACAGTTTCGGCCAGCTTGGGATCGCGGTAAGAGACAAAGGCGAGCGCGCCGGTTTTGTCGATGCTCATCATCGCGCCGTAGGCTCCGCCCAAAATACGCACATTGTCCCACAGATAAACCGAGGTGAGATTTTTTTTTGCTATGATCATCTGCGGCGCATATTCAAAGCCAAGCAGCTTATAATTATGTCCCATGCCCACATAGTTGACCTTAGCTGGGATGATGATGCCTTCATTGGTATCCCCTTCGCCTTTAAAATCGAATACATGGGGTTCAAATAATGCAAACGGCAGGCTGTCGATAAAGTTTTGGGTAAGGGTAAGCGCGTTGTTTTTCTGTTCGGCCTCGCAGGTGATCAGTACATCGGCAAAGCAGCTGTTGATGATTCTTTTATAGACGCGGTTTAATTCGTCAAGCG
>DAITPG010000151.1:0-6155 GCA_036833715.1 Eubacteriaceae bacterium
GCAATGAGCCATTACGATTTTATGAATGAAACCGATGATTCCAATCTTGTTTCGTATCATATGTTCGCAAGTGAAAGTGCAATTATTATTGAAAAATATTTGAATTACAAAATCAACCAATACCATTTACCTTATCAACAAATTAACATGCCTGCGTGGAGCGCGGTCAATGTCTATATGCCTGTAAATTCTTATAATGATGTCCTTGTAGTATATAAAAATATGGTTTTTTCTTATCGCACAGAGATACCTTTGAAAGATGAACAGATCTATACGATTGTGAAAAAATTAGATTTAGAGAATGATTAAGGCTCAATATGTAAAATTAAATCCAAAAGATCATGGGGGGCTTGCAATGAAAGAGAAAACGATCTTAAAAAAATGGATATCCTTTGAACTCAACGAATGCAACGCAATGAAAGAATATCTCGAAAAGATGGCATTAAAAGGCTGGAAACTGCAAAAGATCAAAACCATCATGGAAACGATGGGTCTCGGAAAGCCGCTGTTTTCGATCTTTGTGTTTGAAAAGATACAGCCGCAGAAGTTGGTATATGCTGTGGAAGTTATCGACAAGATCACGCTTTTTGGCGGAAAACCGGAAGAACAGGAGCAGGAGTATCTGGAATTCTGCAAAGAGGCGGGCTGGCAGTTTGTCAGCGGATACAGCCGGGTGCATGTGTTTGTGTCGGACGATCTGGAAATCGTCCCCATCGAAACCGATGAGAAAATGAAATTTGAGACGATAACCAAAAGCGCGGTCAAGCATAATTTGATCGGCTGGTTTATCATACCGCTGATCGTGCTGTGGATCATCAACAGCGGAGAATTGAAAGACCGGTTTATGTTCAATTTTTATATAACATCGCCGCTTTTACTTTTGGATGCCTTTATCGCATTTGTATATTTTGTTTCAACTTTACTTCGGATACTTCGTTACACTTTCTGGTATAGTATCAACAGAGTCAGGGTCGCGAAAGATAAAACAGCGAAATATATCGGATATTCTGCATGGAAGCGGCATCAGGCACTGAAAATGATCGCTATATCGGTATTATGGCTATTTTGCTGCTGGGCAATGACGATTACATTGGAAGAGTATAGGGATATTTTCATATATATGCATATCATTTTAATAACAACTATCGGTCCCTTTCTTGTTCTGAGAAAGTTGTTGAATCTTTTTGTTGAAATTCCACGAACGGGTCTAGTTAAACTAATGATGGGTGTATTGGCTGTAACATTTATGATCGTATTGATGAATAACATTAAGCAGGAACCAGCATTAAAAGAGATAGATCCTATTTTGAGCTTTGAAGATATAGGCATAAATACGGATAAGGAAGTATCAAGCAGGAGTTTATATAAAGACAATTTCTTGATTAATTATTTTGACTATTCATTATATTACGATATACCAAATGATGAATCCCTATCCGGCTACGATAGTTATTATTTAGACTTGCTTATGATTGAAAGCAAGTATCCGATCATAATTAAGCTTTATGTAAATTCATTTTTGAAACAAATTTACCCTCCTTTCGTAAGCTATAAAGAGATTGATAGTTGGGCATGGAAGGCCGAACATGTATATTTTTCCGCACCCGATTACCAAAAATATCCGAACTCTTTTGCCCCGAGTATCGGTGTCGTAGTTTATAAGAATCGTGTTCTGATCTATCATACATGTCGCTTGTTCCCGAACGACATTCCAGCCGACGATCAAATCAACACCATCGTCGAAAAATTGCATTTAACCGACTAAGTAAAAAACCATCTTCGGCTTTCGGCAAGCCGCAGATGGTTTATTTTTGAATTTCAGTGCATCTTATCGGGGCTGACACTGCCTTCGGGCACCACCTGATATTTCTGTTCGCTTTTGCCGTATTTGGTGTTGACGGTGCTGAAAATGCAAGAGATATCCTTTGTCTTGAACAGCCTGTTTTCTACGATGCGGTACGATTCATCCACTTCTCCCTGCGTTTTTACGGCTGTATATACATTGTAAAGGCCCTTGCTGCTGATGAGCTTGGCGGGAAGCTGTACGCCGTCGACCTCGATGCTCACATCCTCGATCAGCGCATCCAATGTGTCATCTCCTGAGGCCTGCACATAGCCCGTCACGATATCGGCATATGCCGATGAGAAATTCAATCCCCGGTACAGCTCCAGATCATAGCCGGTATCCGACGTAATGTATTTGGGATAGTAAATGCTGATGCCGCAGGCGCCCGTATGAAGATAGCCGTTCTTTTTAAAAACAACGGCTTCGCTGACGGCGGTTTTTAAATCCTCAAACGCATCCGCGCTGCTGACATTGGTTTCATTCATCAGACTCATTAAGTCGACCATATTGGAATAGCCCTCATTGGCGGACTGACCGCCGAAAGTCATCGTCTTCATAAGCCCTTCGGCAATCTGATAGCTGCCGGTGTCCATAGCGGTCACGTTGCTTTTAAAATCGGGCAGACAGCCTTCGAAGGCGCTCATCAAAGCGGGGACCATTGAAGCGTCGATCACCGAAATCGTCACGTTGTCTCTGGCTCCGTTGGTCGTTGCGTGCGAATAATACGTTTCGGCAAGCTTGACGGCCGCGGTCTTTGCGTCCGGCGCGCTTCCTTCGCCGTTGAAATAGGCCTTGTAATCAAATCCAAAATCCGGCACCAGCTCCTCGCTCGCTACAATATAATCACAGTACGGGCTCAAAAGATCGACATTTTCGATGGATGCCATCAAGCAGGCGTCAAACGCGATGATGTTCAGCTTTTTGCCTGTGGCGTTGTACGAGGTTTTTACGGCTTGTGCCAGCTCGCCCAGCAGCAGGGTGTCCTTGCGGTGCAGTTCATCCTTGCCGAAGCCCGTGATCGCTCCGCCGCCATGGTTCCATAAGATCAATACCGTCTCATCGCCGGGCGAGTGCTCCATTCCCCAAATGATAAAATCAGACAGGGTGGCGGCGCTGCCCATGCTGGCGGTCTCATTCGTTTCCAGCTTCTCGAGTTCGTTTGCTTTGATCTCGAAGCGTTCGTTGGCGCCGTCCGCGATCTGCGGATTTTGCCAGTCCTTTGTGCCGCCAGTCTGCAGATAGATCGTGGAGGTGTCGTCGATTTTCGCTCCCATGATTTCTTTGATGTCGGCGCTTGCCGAACCATACTCCGTTTCCAGATCCGATCCGTTCATATATATTAGGTAGGTTCTTGTCGGTGCCGGCGTACTGCTCTTGTAACCGGTGCAGCCTCCGAGCGGGGCAATGATCAAAAAGGTTATCCATAATCCAACATATGCTTTTTTCATACGGTTAGTTTTACCGCGCAGGGATTAATTATACCGCTCGTTTGCGTCTGATCATTTACAAATAGGTTGTTTCATGCTATAATGATGCAATTTTATAAAAGGAAGAAAACTATGGATAAGCTATTGACCCCGCAAAAGCTGCGCCCGGGCGATACCGTGGCGACGGTGAGCCTTTCCTGGGGAGGCGCGGGTGACGCGGAAATTCTCTGGCGCTACCAACAGGGGAAAAAAAGGCTGGAAGATGTGTTCGGCCTGCGCGTCATCGAAATGCCGAATACGCTTAAGGGCACCGATTATCTTTACGAGCATCCCCAGAAAAGAGCCGAAGATCTTATGGCGGCGTTTGCCGATCCGTCGGTCCGCGGAATCTTCTGCTGCATCGGCGGGGATGACAGCATCCGCCTGCTGCCGCATATCGACTTTGATACCATTAAAAAAAATCCCAAAATTTTTATGGGGTATTCCGATACCACGGTCTCGCATTTTTTCTGCATGAAAGCGGGATTGTCTTCGTATTACGGCCCTGCCGTGCTGATGGAATTCGCCGAGAATATTTCCATGCACGATTACACGGCATCTTCTGTTCGCCGCTTTCTGTTTGATTCAAGCCCTGTCGGTGAAGTGCCGCCCAGCGGCTATTGGACCAGCGAATATCTGCCGTGGGTGATCGAAAATAAAAATACCGCTCGATTAACGCAGCCCAACGATGGCTACGAGCTTCTTCAGGGAACCGGCATTACGCGCGGAAGGCTCGTCGGCGGCTGTATTGAGGTGTTGGACATGCTCAACGGCACCTGCCTGTGGCCCGATCCCCGTCAATGGGAGGGTGCTCTGCTCTTTATTGAAACGTCCGAAGATATGCCCGATCCGCAGTATATCCGTTTTTGGCTGCGCAATTACGGCGCGCAGGGTATCCTTCATAAAATCAGCGGCATCCTTTGGGGCAAGCCCTATCACATGCGTTATTATCATGAATATAAAGAGGTGATACGCTCGGTAGTGGCAAAGGAATACGGCAGGGAAGAGCTCCCCGTGCTTTATAATATGAATTTCGGCCACACTTCGCCCATGACGATATTGCCATATGGCGCCCTTGCGGAAATCGACTGCGAACACGCGCGCTTTTCGATCCTTGAATAGCCGTCTTTCCTATAAATTATTGATAAAATAGTTTGACAATAAGAATCGATTCGGATATACTATACTAAAGTTTTTTAAATATTCAGAAAATTTATGAGGTATTTCATGAAACAGATTCTGGTGATCAGCGGCGCGGGTAAACAAACTTCCAAAACCGTGGCCGATAAATTAACGGATATGCTCAGCGACAGGGGCGTGGGCGAGATCGATGTCAAAGTCACCGATTTGAAGAATCTTAAGAAAGATGCGGCAAACGGTGATATGCTGGTGAGCACCATGCTCATCGACAACTGCGCGCTGCCCGTGTTCAGCGGCCTTCCGTTTTTGACCGGCATCCGTTTGAATGAAGAACTGGAAAAGATCGTCTGCGCGCTGTAAGTTTAATCAAGTCATAAGAAGCTGCTTTTGGCAGTTTTTTTATTGATGAAAAATAAAAAAGTAAGTAAGCAATAAAAAAATTGTATTTTGACAAATATTTCATTCATAATAAAATTTAAATATTCATTGTTTCGGGGTATGCAAATGAAAAAGATACTTATCGTTATCATTTTGGCTTCGGCTGTGTTTTCATTGACCGGTTGTTTGACGACCATGCAAAAATCCGACGATAAGGAATCTAAAGAAAATACTTATGAAGCATCTGAATCCATATTCCAAACAACAAACATAACCGTGACTGATTTGGGTGATTTTACAATGAGCTATCCGTCTGATTGGAAAATAACTAAATCGATTACCAATTACCAAGCTCTTGAAGATGATGGTTTTATGTTTAAACTTCAATCATTGACCGATCACAATTATATCACTTCTATGAATATAAGATATAGCAATAAACTGCGTTCAGGCAATGCTCGGGATTTTACAATTGATTATGCCAAAACATTAAGCGCCAGTTCCCAAATAGGTACGCTAAAGGCAGATCAAGTTTTATATGGCTTTATAGGCAATGCCGAATCGGCTGTTATGTATTTCAGCGGAAACAATAATGGTTCAAAGATCGAACATATCGTATTTTTTGTACCGCTAAAAGAAGGTTATTACATATTTTCTTTTACAATATTTGATGAGATTGCGAAAAATGACATGCTTGCCATTGTGAATTCCGTTAAATTTAAATAAGAACGAAATTTCGATTCATATATCTATTGCTTCGTATTTATGTATATGCTAAAATTCAAAACAGATTATCTTTGAGAAATTACCTAAATAAGCCAAAAAAATAATAATATTTTAAAAAAAAGCTTGCCAAGCAGGCTTTTTTATTGTATTATAGAAAAGCTGTTATGGATAAAATCGTTGCAGTATGCGATGAAGCGGGAGGTTGCCGTCGAGAACGGGTAATTTCCGCAGAGTATGTCACCATCAAGAATGGGGCGGTAAACGGGTGAGGTATGCCGAAAATTGTGTAAAAGTAAGGAACACACGGCACGGTGCCCGATATGCCACACCGCCGATACAAAACATTAGGAGGTATAGGTATGGCTAACCAAAAAATGAGAATCAGACTTAAGGCTTTTGATCATCAGGTAATGGATCAATCCGCGGCCAAGATCGTCGCCACCGCTAAAAGAAGCGGCGCCGAAGTATCCGGCCCGATCCCGCTTCCGACCGAAAAGGAGATCGTTACGATCCTCCGCGCGGTCCACAAGTATAAGGATTCCAGGGAACAGTTTGAAATGAGAACCCACAAAAGACTCATCGAGATCACCAACCCGACA
>DAITPG010000152.1:0-6141 GCA_036833715.1 Eubacteriaceae bacterium
AAAATTTGTCGCCGACGATGCTCATAGCATCGATCATGGACTGAAGGATGTCGCTTGCGGCAGCTCCTTCATTGAGGGCTTCCTGCACGAGGCCCGCGATAAGTTTGGTTTTGCCGGTTTCTACGGCTGCTTTTACTTCGGTGATTTTTGACATTGTAATCCTCCTTTTAATATGCCTTACATTATGACATAAAACTATTTAAGCATTTGTATTTTATGATATTTTTTAAATATTGTCAATAGAAAACGCCGAAAATACTTAATCGGTTCAGTTTTTGTATTTTGATCATAGTTTTTTATATTTAATCCTTTATACAAAAGCAGCAATTATACTTTATGTAGTTTTCATAAAAAAAGACGACAAATTATTGACATATTTTACCGAAAACTTATCAAACAATCATAAATATGATAAAATATTCATAATCATTCTAAATATTCAAATGATTTGAGGTTATCCCTAATGAATATATCGCAATTCAAAGATTATATCTTGTCCAATGAATCTGTTCTCATGGATCAGGCCCTTGCTTATGCCAAAAGGCTGAATTTCGTCAAATACACCTCAACATTGACCGAAGCATGGCGCAAATCCATCGACGGACTCTCAAAGGATATGCTTCATATATTCGAGACTTATAACGGCATTATTGAATTGGGACCTGATAATGATTATGCCAATCACCCGATAGCTGCTTACGGTGTAAGACAGGCGATCTCCCACAGAACAAGGGGCGTTAATTTAAGTATGTTCTTGGGGATGATGAAATATTACTGTCAAAGCTACGTGGATTTGATCGAAGAATCGGATTTTTCATACGAAGATCGCCAATCTTTTATCTATATCATAAGGCGATACTTTGATTTTGTGGAGCTCGGCTTTATCACGGAATGGACAGGGCTTTCCGAAGAGGTACTGGTCAATCAGCTGCAGGATGGAAACAGAACGATGACCAACGAAAAAAACAAGTACCTGACAGTATTTGAAAGTATCTATGATCCCGTGATCCTTTTTGATGAAAAAAACCGAGTCATCAATATCAACAGTAAAGCCGCGGATATTTTTTTGGGCAACAGCGCTCCCGGAGCGGTTTACTACAACACCGGCATCGGTTCTGAGATTTCGCCGGAATGGCTTCATGCGGATCTGGTAGATTTTTCAATTTCAGACAGCATGGAAAAGAACAGCGAAAAACATGTACAAATCCGCGATGAAGAAAAAACCTTTTTGCTGAAATTTAAAAAGATGCTCGATATCAGTGATAAATATGCCGGCACAGTAGTTATATTAAATGATATCACCGAAAGAATCGCCACAGAAAAAACTTTAAAAGAACAGCAGCTGCAACTCGAAAGGCATGCCTATACCGATCCGCTTACAGGAGTAGCCAATCGCCGTACTGGATACATACTGATGGAGCAGGCTTTCAAGCAGCTCACGAAAAACGAAAGAACCATGTGCTTGTGTTATATCGATATAGACGGACTGAAAAAAGTAAACGATACCTACGGACATATGCAGGGCGATGAGCTCATCAACTTCATCGTCTCATCTATTCAAAAAATCATACGATCCGACGACCACCTTATACGCATGGGCGGCGATGAATTCATCATCCTGTTTAACGATTGCGCGATAGCCGAATCCGCGGACCTTATTTCTCAGATCGAAACGATCCTTGAAGAATTTGATAAGCGCGAGCTATTACCCTATAAGCATTCCTTTAGTTATGGCTTAATCGAATTGGATGCAAAAATGAATCCGAATATCATCAATGCTATACGCGAAGCTGATGAGAAAATGTATAAAAACAAGCTTTTTAAGAAAAACAATCTGATCCTTTAATGCAAGCAAAAGAGGTGATTATATTTGCAAAAATATCGGATATGGATTCAAGAACTATTCACATGAAGCTTTCAATTAAACTTACGAGCGTATGATGCGCTCTTTTTTATTGCCGGTTAATAATTTATTTGAGAGATTTTTGCCGAGAGACTGGATTTCGCATATACTGAAATTGATAAAGAACCAATTGGTACAAAATCATGATATCTTAATTTTATATGTATTTCAATATATATTATTTATTTATGTATGTTATTATATGTTAAAATAAGTTATTGATTATAATTATATTTATTTGTCACATTAAAAAAGGAACCTTATGGCTCCTTAATCGAAATTTGCATCTCAAAGATTCTGATAACGTGCTTAAAGGACGAATGGCTAACACTCAGGAATTTTGCTTAACTGCAGCATCTACGGCTCCTTCAAAAATAGCCAAAACCTCATCAGCTTGCTGCCTTGTAATAATAAGCGGCGGCTTGATTTTGAGTACGTTCATGCGGTAGCCAGCTTCCCCGAGGATCAGACCCATAGCCAGCGCAATATGCTTGACGGTCTGCGCCATTTTGATATCAGGGATTTTTGTAACCGGACTGGCGACAAATTCCACTCCGATATGAAGTCCCGCCTGCCGAATATCTCCGATGATCGGATATTTAATTTTTAACTGGGCAAGTTTTTCCGCAAGATATGCTCCCATAGCATTGGTATTATCGAGAAGATGATCGCGGTCGATTACATCCAATTGCTTAAGCGCCGCCACCTGTGCGATGCTGTTATTGGAAAAAGTATGGACATCCTCACCCAAAGGCCCGAAACCTTCCAGCCGGTCATGAAGAATAATGCCCGCTATCGGGAAACCTGCGCCCAAAGCCTTGCCGATGCATATGATATCCGGCTCCACTTCATATAAATTAGCGGCAAAGTAATCACCGATACGGCAATAGGTCTGCAGTTCATCAAAGATCAGCAAAGCGCCGAATTCATCGCAGATCTGTCTTAACCCCTGCAAATATCGTTTCGGTAGCGGTATCTGACCGCCGCTTGCCTGCAGAGGCTCTACGATTATGCCGGCAATCGGTCCGCTGATACCGTTGGCTATAGTTTCGCGTGCGGATTTCAGGCAATAATCGATGCAGTCCTCGGGATCATCGGAGCCGTTCCAGCGATATAAAAAGGGATTGGGTACACGTACAAAAATATCGTTGACGATATTTAAAAAGCTGTTGAAGCCCGTAAACATTCCGGCGGCTTTGGTAGATATCCAGGACGCGGCGCCCGTTGTTAGTGAGGTGCCGTGATACCCGTCAAAAAGAGACACAAACTTGCGCGCGCCTTTCACATTTTTGACGGCGATCTTCATAGCCGCTTCAATGGCGGAGCTTCCGCCAATGGTAAACATCACGCGGTTTAAATTTTTCGGAGCAAGCTGTGCCAGGCGCTTAGCCAAAGCGTACCTTGCCAGATTATCGCTGTTTTGGTTGAGATGTCCCAGCTGCCCCATATGCTCGTAAACGACCTGCCGGATCTCTTCGTTGGCGTGGCCGAGATAAAGTGCCCATCCCTGCGATGTACAATCGATATAGCTTTTTCCGTGTATGTCAAAAAGCCGTACGCCGCTCCCTTTCGTAAAGCAGATGCCGTGCTGTCCGCTTCCCAGCATCACATATTGATTGTACTGCTCGATTTCATCCTGCCCGATCGAATAAATGCTTTCGAGTGTTTTATCCATCTTCTTATTCCTTTCCGATATCAATTGCTTCCGCTATATTTTGAATGCGCATGATTCTGTTTCCGTCTTCGATTTCTTTAATGATTCTGACCACATAATCATTTACGGGAGTTTTTACATTCAACTCTCGTGCCTTTTTCGATATCCAGCCGTTGAGGGTATCGACCTCGGTCTTTCCGCCTTTTAAAAGTGATGTCAGCGAAGAAGAACGAAGCTTTCTGTATTTGAAGCCGACGATCAATAAAATCACATGCCTGCGTATTTTTGCTATCATCGAATCGCCGTCGATAAACCGGTAATAATCGATTTTTCCGCCGAAGGAAGGAACCGTTATACCCATAGCCTTTGCCACAGCCATATCCTCCTCAACGACTGCGATAAAAAAATTTCTGGCGGCTTTGCCGCTAAGCATTTTACCGAGCGTAACGCCGCTCATGGCGCCGCCGCAGGTAATCGCAGAATTGATGATGAGTTTCGAATACATTTCTCCCATAATATTGTCGGTGATCCTTGTTGGTGCCATGCAGTCCAAAGCCACTTTTAAGGATTTTAGCCGTTCATCGATGATCCCGTCCGCTCTTCCCAAAATCATATCGCCTTCCGCCGTTATTTCATAATAGGCATCATCCAGCATGGTGCAGCTCCATCGGACGATCGCCTGCGCACTCCTTGCGGGACTGAGAACACGAGTCAGAACATCGATGCAAATGCCGTTCTGCATGGATACGACCATGCTTTCTTCAGACAACTTTGGAAGCACTCTGCCTACCGCATCTTCGAGATCGTACGCTTTGGTTGCGATAAGGCAAACATCATAAATTTCGCCGCAGTCTTCGATATTTGCCACGGCTTTGATCTTTACATATTCTTCGCCGCGTTTTCCGATGATATGTAGCCCCTTTTGCTCCGCCGTATCCGCCATGCTTTGGCGTTTGCAAACCAGCGTAACATCCAAACCCGCCTTAGTCATATAAGCGGCCGTCACCGCGCCGATGGCCCCGGCGCCGATAATAACGATTTTCATCTTTCTCTCCTTATTAATACAATTATAGCATACCAAGCAGAGTGCCGATGCCGATGCCCAGATAATTTCCGATCGCGTAGCCGAGGATTCCGCATAAAATTCCCGGAAGGATGATCTCGTCATTACGGAGGGCTTTGGCTACCGGAATAATGAAAGCCGGTCCAAAAACCCCTGCGGTCGAGGTAATCATCATGGTATCATGATCGATCTTTCTGAGCTTGGCCATCAGCAGGTGAAACAAAACCGTCCCGAACTGAACAAACAGCAGCATGCCGAATACCGCAAGAGCACCGCTCAGGGCTGAAAAGTCGAAGCATAAACCCATCGCAACCGAAAACATCAGGATAAAATACTGACCTGTGGAATAGGAACCGGGCGCGTTTCGTATTTTTTTCACAAACGAAAGCGCAATGCCCAGCGTCGTTACCACCAGCATGATCACCGCGGTATACTCACCGAGTTTGGCAAAGCCGCTGTTACCGAAACGGCTTGGCAGAGCAAGACAGACGGCCATGGCAATGGCAACGCACACAACCGAAAGGAGCACAAGCAGGAGCCGGTTTAGAAAAGACTTTATCGGCTTGACGCTTCGCTTTTTGCCGCTGAATTCTTCTTCATACCGCTCCGTTTCCTCTTGATTGGTTTTGAGCCCGACACGCTGATAAGCCGGAAGGAATTTTTTAAGCAGCCCCGGCATAAAGGATATCAAAAAAAAGAAATAAATACCGCCGCCGATCATATCGGAAGTTTGAAGCAGCAAAATTTGTTCCGAAGATGCTCCCAGGCTTTTGCCTATGGCAAAAAGGTTCGGCGTTCCGCCCGTGTAGTCGCCCACAAGCATTGCGCTTGCGTAATCCGCATTGTGCACCAGTTTTCCAAACAAAAAATAAGCCGTCACGCAGAGCAGAATAACCGCGAAAGTGTTCATACCGAAGGAGATCAGCATGGGCTTGGCCAGCTTTTTTAATGCCGGCAGATCGGCCGAAAATAAGATCAAGGGCATCGATATGCATACGAGCACCGATGAAACATCGGAAGCGAGTGTCATATCCGCGCCCCCGCTTTTAAAAATAAAACTCAAGAAAAGTCCCGAAAGGTAACACAAAAAAACTGCGCCCAACGTATTGAGCATGGGCACCTTTTGAGTAGCCAGCACCATCAGCCGCGGCAGCAGCAGGATCGTTAGGATCATGAAAATCGTTATCAACATGCCGCAATTGCTCCTTAAATCGTCAATTTTTTTTATTTTATCACATTTATAAAAGGGATGCAAAAAATATATGCCGGCATTGGGGTGCCTCCAAACATTTTACGGCTTCTTAATAGATACTTTACGAAATGAATGCAAAAAATTATAATCCCGATTATAAATAAAATTTGTATCGGATCGCTTTAATGCTATACTATAGTTAATTCATATAAATTAACGGAGGCTGTGATATGGTGAAAAAACTGACGGAAAAGGTGACATGGACAGGCAAGGTAGACTGGGAGCTTACAAAATTTCACGGAAACGAATATTCCGTAAAAAAAGGCACA
>DAITPG010000153.1:0-6127 GCA_036833715.1 Eubacteriaceae bacterium
GGCGGATGCCGTGGCGTTCGGCGATCTGTTTGGCGATGGCAAGCCCCAGCCCGGTTCCGGTTTTGTTTTGCTCCGATCTCGTTTTGTAAAAACGGTCAAAGATATAGGGCAGATCTTCCTTGGGTATGCCCGGACCCTCATCCCGGACCGAGATGACCGGATTGCCTTCTTGTTCATACAGGCGGATGTGGATCTTCCCGCCCTCCGGCGAAAATTTCACGGCATTGTCAAGGATCACCAGCAGCATCTGCCGCAGCCTGCCGTAATCGCCCTTCACCATGCAGGCGGTCGTACTTTCTTCAAAATCGAGGGTTACGTTCTTTTCCTGAGCAAGTTTTTTAGCGCTGCGGATCACATCGGTGCTTACGTCGCACAGGCTGACTTCGGACATCTCCAGCGCAAAATCGGTGTTTTGCAGGCGAGACAGATCCAGCAGGTCGCCGACCAGCCGCTGTAGGTGCTTGCTTTCCGACAGCATCTGTTCATAATATTGCGTAATTTGGCTCTCCTCCGCCACCACGCCGTCGCGCAGCGCTTCCACCGAGCCGCGGATCACCGTAATGGGCGTGCGCAGCTCATGGGAGATATTGGCCACAAATTCCCTGCGGAGCGTCTCCAGTTTTTCGCTTTCCCTGCTCGCTTCATCCAGCCGCTGCGCAAGGATGTCCATATTGCCTGCCAGCGTGCCGATTTCGTCTTTTTGGCCGATGCCGTTTTTCACATGATAATTGCCCGCGGCCAGTTCAATGGCAGTCAAATTCATGCGCTTAAGGGGTTTTGTAAAACCGTAGGAAAGCCCGATCGAAAGCAAAACGGCCACGATGAGCGCAATGCCGATGCTGAAGGCCAAGATCACGATCCCTTTGGATACGGCAAGGTCGATGCCGTCCACCGAGGTGTGCAGCAGCACCGCCCCTACAACGGCTCCGCTTTCGTCTGCGATGGGCGTGCCCACCGTCACGGAAGGCGTTTCCAGCAGATTGCTGAAGCCTTCGCTGAATTCCGTCTTACCCAAAAACACATCCTCCACGATCTGCTTGGCATTCGGCGGCAGTTCTTCCGCTGTGCTCACGGTAAGGTTGTTGGCGCCGTAGGTAAGGATCTCCAAATTTTCATCCACGATCCAAACATCGGTCAATGCGATCTCATTTAAAAACTTGATATACGCGCCGTAGCCCTCGCCCTGCCCTTTGCCGCCCTGCGTTTTTTCCTGTTCGGCTGGAAAGGCCGCCAGCGTTTCGGATATTTTTTTCGCACGCAGCTCCAGCTCGTTTTTGTGCAGCTCGATGGTGTTTGCCCTGAACAGAGTGATAAAAATCCCCCCGATCACCAAAGCAAACAGCAGCAGCGCCGCCGTAAAATAACCGATAAGCTTTATTACGATCTTATTTTTCATCTTTGTTTCCCTCAAATTTATAGCCTACCCCCCATATGGTCTTTAAATCCCAGTGCGGATGTTTTTTTAAGTCCAGCTTTGCCCGCAGCCGTTTGATGTGAGAATCGACCGTTCTCGTATCGCCGAAATAATCATAGCCCCACAGGCTGTTGAGCAGATTGTCGCGAGTAAAGACCTTGTTTTTGTTTGCGGCAAAGATCCACAAAAGCTCGATCTCTTTTTTGGTGAGCGGCACGTCCTCGCCGCCGACCGTTACCGTATAGGTGTCGAGATCCACCTTTAAATTGTCATAGGTCAATACCTGCCGCGCGGAAGCGTCGGTCTGCTCGATGCGGCGGAGCACCGCGCGCACCCTTGCCATCACTTCTCCGGGGGAGAAAGGTTTTACGATGTAATCGTCCGCGCCGATATCCAGGCCCATGATCTTTTCAAAGTCCTCGCCGCGCGCGGTCACCATAATGACGGGCACATTGGAGCTCTTGCGGATCTCCCGGCAAACTTCAAAGCCGTCCATGATGGGCATCATAACGTCCAATAATATCAGATCGATCTCGTTGTCCTTAAATTTTTCCAGCGCTTCTTTTCCGTTTTCGGCGTAGATGGGCGTATACCCTTCTTTTTTTGCGTATTCTCCCAGCACCGAGGATATCTGCTTGTGATCGTCCGCGATCAGTATGGCTGCCACCTCTTCACCTCCGCTTTTTTTCTATCATAAAATAACTATATGGCAAAAATGTGTTTTTTCAAATGGATCATGTTGAAAAAATACCGTGTTTTTGCCCTTTTTTTGTCACAATTATCCGTCATACTGGGGGCAAATGAAAACACGGAGGAGATTTATGAATAAAACCAAACGAAAAATCTGGCTCAGGCCAATCGTTCAGCTTTCGGTGTTCGCGCTGGTGCTGCTGATCGTGCTATCCAAACAATACGGCATCATTCCCTTTTTACAGGGCGCATCGCTGCATGCCATCTGTCCTTTCGGCGGAGTGGAAACGCTCTACCAATACATCACCACGGGCACCTTTATCCAAAAGATACATGCATCCTCGCTGATCTTAATGTACGCGGTGCTGGCAATCAGCCTGCTGTTCGGCCCCGCGTTCTGCGGCTGGCTCTGCCCGTTCGGCACCTTTCAGGAAATGATCGGCAAGCTGGGCAAAAAGCTGTTCGGCAAAAAATACAACCGTTTTATTCCCCAAAAGCTCGACCGCGTACTGCGCTATCTGCGCTATGTCGTGCTTGCACTGGTCATCTACAACACGGCGGCAACGGCAAAACTGCTATTCCAAAACGTAGATCCCTACTATGCCTTGTTCAACTTTTTTACGGGCGAAGTCGCCATTACCGCTTACATCGTTTTGGGCATAACCATGCTTGCATCCTTGTTTATCGAAAGGCCTTTCTGCAAATACGCCTGCCCCTACGGCGCATTGCTCGGCGTATTCAATCTGTTTCGCATTTTCAAGGTAAAGCGCAACGCGGATACCTGCATCGGCTGCAAGGCCTGTGACAATACCTGTCCCATGAACATCGAAGTATCCTCGTCCAAGACGGTGCTCGACCACCAATGCATCTCTTGCTTAAAATGCACAAGCGAGGCCGCCTGCCCCGTCAAAGATACCGTCAATATGCAGATCGGAGGTTTTAAATATGAAGCTTAATTCCAAAATACTGGGCTTAACTGCCGTTGTGATATTGTTTGGCACCGTGCTGGTCACCACCTATACGGGCGACTGGAAGACCGCCAGCACCAAAGAACCGGCAAGATATCAAAGCGGCACCAATCAAAACCAATACAATCCCGCCGATATCCGCGGCTCCTATACCTTTAAGGAGATCAGCAATCTTTACGAAGTGCCGGCCGAAGATTTGGCGGCTGCCTTTAAGCTCGATAATGCCCGATTCGACACTTACAAATGCAAAGACCTGGAAAGCATGTATGCTGTCGAAGGCAAAGAGATCGGCACCGATTCGGTAAGGATTTTCGTGGCGCTCTACAAAGGGCTGCCGATCGCGCTAAACGATTTAACTTATCTGCCCGATACTGCCGAAGAAATTTTACTAAACGCAAATAAAATGACAGCTGAGCAGAAAGAATTCGTGCGCACACATACGGTGGAAGCTGATCCCGCTGAAATCGTACCCCATGAATAAACAAAACAGTAACTTTAATTCTGAAAGGAGCTTTCTTATATGAAAAATACAAACAAAAAAACAGCATTTTTGATCCTCGCCTTGGCGTTAGGCCTTCTTTTTACCTTGACGGCCTGCACCGATGCAAAAACAGAAAACAGCGCAAAAGGCAACGGGAATGCCCAAAGCCAAACTGAAAACGTCAACGCAGCTGCCGACGATAAAAATTCCGAGGAACAAACCACCGGCAACGGAAAAGGCAACGAACAGTTGGCGCTTGATACGATACAGAGCGGTACGCTGACCGAGCCGCAGAAAGAATTGACAATAAGCGGATACGGCAGCAAGGGAGCGCTTGCCGATAATAATCTGAGCATCGCGGATATGCTGATGTACGCGGCGCAGGATGAATTTGCCGCAAGAGGCGAATATGCCGCTATTATTGAAAAATTCGGCAGCCAAAACCCCTACGCAAACATCATCAAATCCGAGGAATCGCACATTGCGGCGCTTCAGGAATTGTACGCGGCATACGGGCTGGGCTTTCCGGAAGACACCTCCGAACTTCATGTCGTGAACCCGTCCGATTTAAAGGAAGCGGCTCAGACCGGCGTACAGGCAGAGATCGACAACATAGCCATGTATGACAAATTTTTAAGCTATGAGCTTCCCGAACAGATAAAATCGGTTTTTGAACAGCTAAAAAAAGCTTCCGAAAGCCATCTTAACGCCTTCCAAAAGCAAGTCGATAAATTATAATTTAATATTGGATCGAATAGAGAAAATCGAATGCAGGAAACGGCGCGAAAGCGCTGTTTTTTATTGATCAAATAACCGTGAAGATGCATAAAAACCAATGGTGTTGATTTATGCTTGCGCAGAGGAAAATACCTGCGGATGGTCACTGAGAAATAAACCTTTTAGCTGTATGTTTCGCTCGGCAAGTAAAATACTAAGGCTGTATAAGGAGGTCACTCATGTCCTATGGCGCTGTTTCGGTGTTTATCCCGATTCTTGTATTATTGCTTGCAGCCTTTACCAAAAGCATCATTCCGTCGCTCATCCTCGGCATCCTTGCGGGCGGTATTTTATTGGCGCGCGGAAATGTTGTGGAAGGCATTATTGCGGCTGTCGATCATCTGGTGCGCGCATGCGCAAACGAAGACAGTCTGTATATTATCCTGTTTTTATTTGTTTTCGGCGCCTTTGCCGAGATCATGAGCCTTTCTGGCGGCATCAAAGGCTTTGCAAAGCTGGCGGACCGATATGTGAAAACTGAAAAAGGCGCGCTTTTTGCGGTATGGATCGTATCGATTTTTACGTCCATCGACTGCTGTTTTCATGCCATATCCGCAGGCACTGTCGGCAAAGCGCTTGTCGATAAAACACAGGGCAGCCGGCATCGGTTCGCCCATATTCTCAACGTTACCTCGTGCTTGCTGATCATTCTGATCCCGTTCGGAACCACCTACGTCGGCTATATCGTAGGAGTAATCGCTTCCTCGCTCAACCAATCGGCATCTCCGGATTCCGCCTATGCGCTATTTATCAAAAGCATTCCTTTTAATTTTTACGCGATCATTATGCTCTTCATTTGCGCCGGGGCGATTTTGTTCGGTTACGGTTTTAAGAATATCCATAAAAACGGCTCCAACCAGTCAAACGAAGTCGACCCACATGCGCATGAAGCGCATGAGCAGTGCGAATTCGAGCAAAAGATGCCGCCGCGGCCGTATAATCTCATTGTGCCCCTGCTGCTGCTTATTGCTGTGACGGCCTTTTTCTTTTGGTATACGGGAAAAGATGCAGCAAACAGCTTTGGAAAAGCGCTGATGAATGCGGACTTTGAAAAATCCATTTTGATGGCAAGCATAAGTACCGTGCTGATCACCGGTGTTTTTTATCTCTTTCAAAAAATACCCCTGCGGGAGATCGACAGCCATTTTTTATCCGGCGGCGCCGAAATGATACCGCCCATTCTTGTGCTGATGCTGTCATGGGGATTATCATCGATCGTAAAGGACTTGGGCTTCGTCGATTTCATCACGGGCACCGTGGGCGGCGCGATCCCCGCATTCCTCATTCCCGCCTTGATCTTTTTGATCGGCTGCGCCGCATCTTACTTCATGGGTTCCGCATGGGGCACATGGGCGCTGCTCATGCCGGTTGCGATTCCTTTGGCTGCCGCAGCGCAGATCAGCTTGCCGCTCGTCATCGGGGCGGTGCTTGCGGGTGGTTCTTTGGGCGACAACGCTTCTCCGCTGGGCGAAACGGCCGTTTTGTCCGCAGCGATTGCCGAAGTTCCGGTAATGGAGCATGTGAGATCTCAGCTTCCGCTAAGCCTTGCGGGCGTGGGCATATCATCCGTTCTCTTTGTGCTAGCTGCGCTTATTTTTTAAATGGGGCGGAGCTTTACGGATGCAACACAAAACCCGCCCGATATCAGGGCGGGATTTGTTCAGAGTGTCGAAAAAGTCTGCACTCTGACAGGCTGGATGAAAAGCCCGAAGGCAAGGCGCATAAATATGTAACAACAATTGATCAAGCTGTGCTTGATTCTTTCTATATCATTAGTGATATTGCGAAGCAATAAAG
>DAITPG010000154.1:0-6121 GCA_036833715.1 Eubacteriaceae bacterium
ATGCTTGCAATCAAAATCAAAGTTATGATCAGAAACAGATTTGAGGTTATATACATTTCAAAATTCAACGAATACGCAAATATCGAGAAAATACTTAACAGCGGACAAAAAATCCACCAGCCGATATGATCTTTCAATACGCTTTTTCTGATTGTTTTAAATTTGATTTCATCATCGGTACTTATAGGAACGGCGTTTTCATCAGCGGTTACAAATATTGAGCATTTCAAAAGTGAAGACATGATCCCAACCGGCTTCTTTGCAGTAATCGATAAACTCTTGGATCGACTGTTTAGGGCTAAATTTATCGATGATTTCGACCGTGTAGATCAATTTTTGCGGCGCTGATTTCTCAAACAAGAAAACATAGCGAATTTTAGGCAGAAATTCAATTTGCAGGAACGCCTTGTCGATCTCCTTTAATTTCCATCCCTTTAATGCCATTCCTTCGAGATATTCGCTTACGGTTTCACATTCATTCAAATAAAAAGCTAAAACCTTTTTAAGTGTTTGTTTCTCTTTCATTGCAAGCCCCCCATGATCTTTTTGCCGTCCTCCGAAAGGACGGAAAGGCGTTGGTATTCGGCCTTTAATAACTGTTTTCCGTAATCGGTGATGATGTAGGATTTTTTGCGCCCCTCGGCGCCGGTTTCCTTAATGATGCCCGCTTCTTCAAATTTCGCCAGCAGCGTATACAGCGTGCCCGGCCCCACGGCGATTCGATCGTTTGATATCTCCGATACGCGCTTCATGATATCCACGCCGCAGGAATCCTCCGTTAAAGCCAGCAGGATGTAATACATCGGCTCCGATAAGGTTTGGTACGGTTCCCTTGCCACATTAAACACCCTCCTTCCCAAATAATATCGAGTATCGATATTATGCTTTTACTATAACATCGATACTCGATATTGTCAATCCATCTTTGTGTATTATTTCAATTCTAATAAAACAGAAGAGTTGCCCACGTGCAACGAGCAGAAAAAATCCCGCCTTCATTTCTGACGGCAGGATTCAATAAAATTCTCAGACGGACCATAACATCTGTTATTCCAGATTGAGTTTTTTTGTAAAGATATAATTGGAGATCATAAAGTAGGCGGTGCCAAGTAATGCCTGCAGCGCGATGACGGACCAGATAATGATCTGCAAAAAACCTCTGTCCGAGAAAAGATCGACATCGATATGCATATTGGTAAGGCCGAAGATCAGTGTGATCACCGACATGATCAGCTGCACCGAAAGGTAGATGACCACATACGCTCCGAAAGCGCCCAGCAGTTTGTTTTTAAACAGGCTGCCGATGGAAATGGACGCGTAGATCATCAATACGCTCGTGACCGATGCGACAAAGCTCATGATCAACAGTTCGAAATAAAACAGCCCGGGTGACATAAAGTATTGCGACATAAACGCGTTGATTTCTCTGAAGCCTTCGGCCATCTGATAAAATGCATCGCCCGTGGCTGCCATGATCATCACCGAAAGCAGGATGAGCACGGTGCTGATGAACATCCACATAACGGATACGATGAGCTTGCTCACGATCAGCTTGGAAGATTCGACGGGCAGGGTAAACATCAAATAGCCCTCTTCCTTGACCAGATTTTTATAATAGCGCTGAATGATAACAAGCAGGGTGATCACCATAATGCCGACGATGAGGATGCCGTAGCCCACCGAGAACAGCGCCTGGATGAGCAGCATGCCGGTTACATCCGAATTGATCCAAATAAACAATCGGTTAAAGATTGCCAATATGAGAAGCGCGCCGTACAACGGCAGAAACGTTCTCGCGGTAGCTTTGATTTCGTATTTTAAAAGTCGGCTTAGCATCTGAATACCTCCCTGAATAAAGAATCGACGGATTTGCCTTTGTTTTCGCGGATATCATCCACGGTGGAAGCCATGGCAACGATGCCGCGCGAGAGAAAGATCACATCATCCAGCACATTTTCGATATCGGCGATCAAATGCGTGGAAAGAATGATGGACGCTTTTTCGTTGTAGTTGGTGATGATGGTGCTTAAGATATAATCCCTTGCCGCCGGGTCTACGCCCGCGAAGGGTTCATCCAGCAGGTAGAGATCCGCATCTCTGCTCATGACCAGGATAAGCTGCACCTTTTCCTTGGTGCCCTTGGACATCGTCTTAAGGCGGTCCATCGGGTTGATGCTCAGCTTGGCGAGCATATCATATGCTTTTTTTGGATCGAAGTTTTCATAGAAATCTGTGAAGAAAGCGATCAGATCGTTTACCTTCATCCAGTCGTTTAAATACGTTTTATCCGGCAGATACGAGACGGCTTTTTTGCTCGCCACGCCCGGCGCTGCACCATTGATGAGGATCTCTCCGCCTTCGGGCGTAAGCAGCCCGTTGGCCAGCTTGATGAATGTGCTCTTTCCGCTGCCGTTGGGTCCCAGAAGTCCCACGATCCTGCCCGGCTCAACGACGCAGCTGATGCTGTCCAGTGCCTTAAAGTTGCCGTACATTTTTGTTAGATTTTTGCATTCCAAAACCGGCGCCATATTAATTCTCCTCCCTTACCACATTTTGGATCATTTGCAGCGATTCGTTTTTTTCATAACCGAGCTGCTCCATTTTTTCAAGAAATACGCTGATCTGTTCTTTTGCCAATCGGTCTTTGATTTTGTTGATCATATCCACATCCTCTGTAATAAATCTTCCGCTGGTTCGGTTGGCCTGAACCAGGTTTTCTTTTTCAAGTTCAGTCAGGGCCCTTTGCATCGTATTGGGATTTACCGATGCGTCCGTGGCCATGTCCCGGACAGAGGGAAGCTTTGACCCCGCGGGATAGATTCCCGTCAAGATCCGCAGCTGTATCTGTTCTACCAGCTGGGTGTAGATCGGCCTGTCAGCTTCCAGGTTCCATGTCATACCATCGCCTCCTAAATTCATTTTGTATTATTGTACTAATGGTTTAATACAATAATACAATAATACAATTGCTTTGTCAATCGCTTAATGCTTTTTTAATAAAAAAAAGATGCCCACGTTTAGCAGGCTTCTTCTATAGCCGAAACCACTTCAAAGTGGTACAGCAACGACGAAACGCTTATGGTCAATTATTTCAACCGCACGCTCACTTCACCCGATTGCAGCTTTAATGCGCTTCCGTCGGCAAGCCGGATCACAAGGCCGCCGTCGTCTTCGATGGCTTCCGCCTTGCCTTCGATTTCTTCACCCGCCTTTTCAAAAGCGATGGTTTTTCCTAAGAGGAAAGATTTTGATCGGTAAATTCCGAGCACGGCGCGCTTGTCATCGGACAAATAGTAACTCTCAAGCAGATTTATTACCTGCGCGATCAGCAGATTGACCGAAAAATCTTGTTGGGCATACGCACGGATCCCCGATGCCTTGTTGAGCAGATCCTGCGGCAGATTTTTGGCGTTGACATTGATGCCGATGCCGATCACGATATAGCTCACCGAAGAGCTTTCCATTTCGTAGCCGGCTTCCGTAAGGATGCCGCATATTTTTTTATCCCCAAGATATACATCGTTGACCCATTTGATCTTCGTTTCTACCCCGCAGACCTCATCGACAGCCATGCTTACGGCAGCTGCGGTGAGAACGGTCAGCAGCGACACGTCTTTATATTCCTTCAGCGGGCGCAGCAGCAGGCTCATGTAAATGCTTCCGTTGTCGGGAGAATGAAAGGCCCGGCTGTATCTTCCCCTGCCCGCGGTCTGGCGTTTTGCGATTACCAAATAACCTTCGGGCTCGTGCGTGCGCGCCTTTTCCTTTGCGACATCGTTGGTGGAGGTAACCTCCTCCAAAAGCTCGATATGCCTGCCGAAATGACGGGTCGTCAGAAATTTCTCTATCTCCGCAGCATCGATCACATGGTTGATGTTTTGCAGGCTGTATCCCTTGTTGGTGTGCGCTTCGATGAGATAGCCTTCCTTGCGCAGCTCTTCGATACATTTCCAAACCGCCGCCCGGCTGACGCCGAGAAGCGAGGCGATCTTGGCGCCCGAAATGCTTTCTCCGATATTTTCTTTTAAAAGGTCGAGAACTTTTTCTTTCATACATTCACCCTTTTGCGATTGCTGCATAGTATATAGGTTATTATATACGTAAGCGCCCGAAATACCTATAATAAGCGCAAATTTACAGACAGAGGCGGCGTTTTTTGGCGCCGTATTGACTTTACTCGGCAAATCCTTTAAAGTAAGGAACATATAAAACCAATCAAAGGAGATCGATGAGTGGATACTCTTACGAAAGAACAAATCGCCAAAATGATCGACCATGCCATATTAAAACCCAACGCGGACAGGACGGATGTATCCGAAGGCTGCAAGACGGCGCTGGAATACCGCACCGCTTCCGTTTGTGTAAAGCCCAACGATGTCGCGTTCAGCGCAAAGCTGCTGCAGGGCAGCGATGTTCTGGTGGGCACGGTGACGGGTTTTCCGCACGGCAATTCCGTAACGGCGGCCAAGGTGCTTGAAGCGGATATAGCCATTAAGGAAGGCGCCGCAGAGATCGATGTTGTACTCCCCGTCGGCATCGTAAAATCGGGCGAATACGGTTATGTGCAAAAAGAAGTGGAGGCTATGGCCGAAATCTGCCGCAAAAACAACGCCCTGTTGAAAGTGATCTTCGAAAATTGTTATTTAACCAAGGAAGAGATCATTCGCTGCTGTGAGATCTGCAGCGCGGCGCAGGTCGATTTTGTAAAAACCTCCACAGGTTTTGGCACTTACGGAGCCAAAGTCGAAGACATTCTGTTGATGAGAGAGCATACGGCGGAAAATATCATGATCAAAGCTTCGGGCGGAATCAAAACGCTGGATGATTTTATGAACAATTATAAAGCCGGCGCGCGCCGCCAGGGTTCCAGCTCGACCAAAGAGATCATGGAAGAAGCGGTCAAGAGAGGATTATGATGACGGCAGAAACATTATGGGCGGAGAATATAAAAAAATTTCCAGAACACAAAAACGCAGCCTATGATGCCTGGCATTTTTGCGACAATCAAGAGGATGCGGATGAGCTGGCGGAGCTTACGGTAAGCGGTGTGAAGACCGCGACCGCCTCGGCATATTTTTGGTATGAGGACGGCACGGAGCCCCTGCCGACAGTCGGCGGGCACAGCGTGATCCTTAACTGGGCAAAGGAAGCGGTATGCATTATCCGGATGACAAACATCACCGTTGTTCCATTTTGCGAAGTCAGTGCGGAGCAGGCCTATAAAGAGGGCGAAGGCGACCGATCGCTCGCTTATTGGCGCGAAGTTCACAAACAGTATTTTGAAAGAGATTTGATTGAGGCGGGTTATCATTTTGATGAAAACATCAAAGTGGTCTGCCAAGAATTTAAAGTGGTTTTCGGGCCGTAAAAAAAAGCTCAATACGAGCTCTTTTCTTTAATGTGATATCTTCGAAACAAAATTCAACCGAGTATGTCACTGATGCGGCAGATCTTCCTCTATATCAAACGGATATTTATCGTCTTCGGGATCGAAGGCGTTCTTAAATTCGTCGCTGTATTCATCGACGATATTATCGGCGACATATTCATCCTCGGGCAGCTGCATGGAGGAATTGAAAAAGCGATAGAGCTTATCCGCTTTCAGAATACTGGCCAATTCCTCATAATCGATATGCTTGGCAAATAATTGAGCATTTTGCCTTCTGATATACAAAAAGACCCCATCCGCCGTCAATACGGCCGCTGCCAGCATCAAGGGCCACAGTTTTATATCGGCCATAAGCGGGATGCTGACCGAAAGAACAGAAAGTGTCATTGGAGATACTCCTTTTTTACGTATTATGAACATTTTATTGGAAATCATACGCAAAAATAGGCAGTTTTTGGTACAAATATATAACATGTATTTTATTCAAATGAAATTTAAAATGTAATTCTTAGAATTTTTATCGATATAGAATCCAAGCCTATACTTAATTTCAAAAGAATAAGAGTTATTACATATAAAATCTAAAAGTTCTTCTATATTCCAATATATCCCAAAAACATAAAACTGTTCATTTTCTTTTCATATCTAATAAACTATCGTATATTTCGTTTTTATCGCAATCAATAGTTTTTATTTCTAACTTTTTTACTGCAGCCGTCCAGGCTGTATCCA
>DAITPG010000155.1:0-6065 GCA_036833715.1 Eubacteriaceae bacterium
CGCGCTCTGCGTTCAGGCCGGTACGGGCTGGCACACGAAGGAGCTGCTGCGTTTGGTGGACAAGAAGCTCCTTCCGAATTTATAAGATAGCATTTTAATCTTTGATAAAACCCCGATCATTTCATTGATCGGGGTTTCTTTTTAACAGCTGATTAAAATTTTCTAAGGTATTCCTTCGACGATAAAACATAATAATATTAAAGCCGTATGCTAAAAGTTTCTATCTTTTTACATAATCCATTGGATCTTTATAAACTCCGTTGATCAATACTTCAAAATGTAAGTGCGGACCTGTAGAATCTCCGGTGCTGCCTACATAGGATAGTACCTGTCCTTGCGTTACAATGTCGCCTTCTCTTACCGCGATGCTGTTGGCATGGGCAAACATCATGTTATACTGATTTCCTTCCGAATCTTTTCCCAGATCTAAAATGACCGTGTTCCCAAAGCTGTATTTATAGGCCGCAAATATAACCTTACCATTTCCTGGAGCTACGATGCGGGCGTTATACGGAGCGCCTATATCGGTGCCGGTGTGCATTTTCCATTTGCCGCTGATGGGATGGATTCGATAGCCGAAATCATCGGTTATGGTATAATATCCCGGAGTTGGCCAAATCAAATTGTTAAAATCATTGCCATAAGCTCCGCCGGTGTTTTTTCCGGCAATAACTCTTCGCAGCTCCGCCGCCTCTTCCTCTTTTTCGGCGGTTACAGCATTCCAATAGGTTTCATTTTTTTGCGCTTCGGCTAGCTTTGCGTTTTTTTGTGATTTTTGAGATTCAAGATTTGCTTCCTGCGTATTCAGTTCATTGATCGTAGCTTCCAGTTGAGCGTTCTGATCGGCGATTTCATTTTTCTTGATTTCAATCGTCAATTCCGCCTGTTTTAACTGTTCCGCGATCGTTTGGTCATAGCTGATGATTGAAGTAACCGCATTGATTCTTCCAATAAAATCCGAAAAGCTGGTAGAACCGAAGAGGACTTCCCAATAACCCTCATCACCATACATATACATCACGGCGAGCCGCTCGTCCAATAATTTTTGATAGTAAACTTTATCCGCAGTTGCTTTTTCAAGCTCGGCTTCCGCCGCTGCCAAATTTGCTTCGATTACGGTTTTTTCCTGCTTTTTTTCATTGATCTTTGTATTGGTTTCAATAATACTTTGATCAAGCTCGGATATTTCCTGAAGAAGTTTTTTCGCTAATTCCTTTTGTTCAGTTGCATTATCCTTGGAATTATCGATTTCGTCTTCAACTTTTTTTAAATCATCCTCCAAGTCGGCACTCACGATACTCGGATTGGAAAACACGACGCCAAAGCTGAGCATGATCGTCAATATGTAAGCAATAAAAGAAACGCCTTTCTTTCTTCTCATAGGACCTCCCTACACATTCAAGAATTTTTTCAAGGAAAAAATACTGCCTAAGGCACCCAAAACGATGCCGTAAATAATGAAGTAAATACTGACCTGCGTCATTACCATGCCCGGTGGTGCAACGGAACCGCCCATCGGCAAAATGGAGATAGAGCCTTGCAATAGACCGTATAAAAAATAATACAGATTACGTATTAAAAGGATCGAAACCGCTGAGCCCATCAGTCCCAAAAAGGAGCCTTCGATGATGAACGGGAAACGGATATACCAGTCGGTGGCACCGACATATTTCATAATAGATATATCGGACCGTCTGGAAAAAACCGTTAGTTTAACGGTGTTATAAATAATAAAAATTGCGATCATGCTAAGTATCAAAAATATCGCCCAGCTGATCAAATTGGTAAATTTATTGAATTGCAGCAATTTGTCGACTGTCTGCTCTCCGTAAACAGCATCTCTGACGCCCTCGAGGTTTTTTGCGAAAGCATAGACGGCTTTAATGTTTTCAGGTGTTTTCAGCTTGACAATATATGAATCAGGGATCGGACTGTTTTCTTCTGTGTAACCATCAAGAAGGTAATCGCTTTCGTTGAGGCTTTCCTTAAATTTTGCCAGGGCCTCTGATTTTGATTCATAGGTAACGTTTCCCACGTCCGCATGTCCGATTAAGGATGTGTATATCTCATCCTTTTGCATCTGCGGCAAATTATTGTTGAGATACACTTTGATTTCAAGATTGCTTTCGATTTGATTGGTTATGTAATTGACATTGATGGCTACCGTCAAAGTGATGCCGATGATCACGAGTGCGCACACGACCGATAATACGGAAGCCAGACTCATAACCGAATTTCGCTTGATGCTGTTGACGGAATCTCTGAAAAATATCTTCAAAGTAGAAATTTTAATTGTAATAACCCCCGATCCTGTCGCTGATGATATTGCCTTTTTCAAGCACGATCACGCGTTTTTTCATACGGTCCACCATGGTTATGTCATGCGTGGCGATAACGACCGTTGTTCCTGAATTATTGATATCGGCGAGTAAATTCATGATCCCTGCGCTGGTAACGGGGTCCAAATTTCCGGTGGGTTCGTCGCAGATGAGGATCTCTGGATTATTGATGATCGAACGGGCAATGGCGACTCTTTGCTGCTCGCCGCCGGATAGGGAAGAAGGATATTTCCTCGATTTATCTCGGAGCCCGACCATGTTCAAAACTTTTGGAGTAAGACGTTGAATGGTTTTGGGATCGGTTTGTACGACTTCCATCGCGAATGCGATGTTTTCATATACGGTTTTATTTTCCAAGAGTCTAAAATCCTGAAATACTATGCCGATTTTACGTCTGTAATAGGGGAGGTCTTTATTCTTTATGCGTGTGATATCTTTTCCCAGCACCAAAAGCTTGCCCTCGGTCGGCAGTATCTCGCGCAGAAGAAGCTTTAAAATGGTTGATTTTCCGGCGCCGCTTTTACCGACAATAAATACAAATTCTCCGTCTTTGATTTCAACATCGATACTATTAAGAGCGCAGGTTTCTTCATCATTATCATATTTTTTGGTGATATTGGTAAAAGTAATCATTCGGTTTACGCTTCTTTACGGTTAATTTTAATTGATATATTATTAAAAATTATAGCATAAAATTCGACTTTTAACAACATTTTCGAACAAATTTAAACATAAAAAAATCCTTATTTTATAAGGATTTTACGCTTGTTTATATGAAATTCATTCGAATCGTACCGATAAGAAACGATTCTGTTCTTCCTATCGTATTTTTAATTGTATTCGAATTTTTTTCTTATGATTTTTTCCAGTTTAGTGATTATCAAATACATCAGTGCCGCAGCTATCGCAAGCAAGATAACCCCTGTCATCACCAAATTTAGATTGAACACTTGGGAACCGTACATGATCAAATAACCGACCCCTGCTTTGCTGACGAGAAATTCTCCCATAATAACGCCGACCCAACTTAAGCCCACATTGATTTTAAGAGCGTTTAGAATATTATCATAGCTGGCAGGGAGAATGACTTTAAAGAGGATTTGTCTTTTGGTTGCTCCAAATGTTTTAAGCAGCATGATTTTTTCTTCATCCACCTGCGTAAATCCGCCATAAACACCGATGATGGTGCTGATAAGGGAAATGGCCAGCGTCATAATCATAATAGAATTGATACCCGAACCCGCCCAAACGATAATAACAGGCCCCAAAGCAACCTTAGGAAGCGAGTTAAGCACTACCAAATAAGGATCGCAAATTTTTGAAGCGGTTGGTAACCACCACAATACCATCGCTATAAATGTGCCGATACAAGTTCCGAATAAAAATCCGGCAACGGTTTCTGCAATGGTGATAAACAAATGTTTCCATAACATGTTTTGAATAAACAGACTTTGCAGCGTTTTAATTATATTTAAGGGAGAACTGACAATAAAAGGATCAACCCATCCCAAAGAAGCGCTGACTTGCCATAAGGCAGTACAGAATAGTAAGATGCCGATTTGCCACACAAAAATTTTGATTTTTAATTTTTTGATTTTCTCGATATATTGTTTATGTTCTACCGAAACTTTATCGTCATACATGAATATCCAAATCCTTCCAAATTTTATCGTAATAATAAGCAAATTCTTTGGCTTTGCGTTTTTCGATGCAGGATCTGCTTTCGGATGTCAGATAAATATCATAAATGCTTTTGATTTCGGCCGGACGCGATGATAATACAACGACCCTGTCCGCCAAACTGATCGCTTCGGATAAATCATGGGTCACAAGAACAGCGGTCTTTTTTTCTTTGAAAATAATATTGCCGATGTCGTTGCTGACCGCAAGCCGGGTTTGGTAATCCAAAGAGCTGAACGGTTCATCCAACAGTAAAATGTCCGGCTTTAAAGCAAGCGTACGGATAAGCGCAGTTCTTTGCCGCATGCCGCCCGATAGTTGATAGGGGTAGGCGTTCATAAAACCGCCAAGACCGTATGTATTTAATAAATACACCACGTAATTTATATTTTCTTTAGTATCTTCATGCTTTATTTCCAGCCCCAATGTCGCATTTTTGAGTATCGTGCGCCATGGAAACAAATGATCGCGTTGAAGCATATAGCCTAAGGTACGGTCAGAATTGATGCTGAAGTTTCCGCTAGTGGGTTCGGTAAGCCCGGCAAGTATTGAAAGAAGGGTCGACTTGCCGCATCCGCTCGGCCCTACGATTGCAATAAATTCCCCTTCGGTTATTTCCAAGGAGAAACCTTTGATCGCAACCGTTTCCTCTTTAACCGTATGATAGATCTTCGAGATATCGTTGATTTTGACCAAAGGTTCCATTTACGCCTCCTCAGAATTATTTATGTTACTTGGAAAATGAAGTGTTGACCAGCTTATCATAGGGAGCTCTCTGTTCCAGCAGCCCTGCTTCTTTTACGATGTCCTGCATCAGATTGAAAGCGTCTTCGGTTAGCAAAGTTGTTTCACTGTAAGCACCGATATCTTTGTAACGCTGAACGACTTTGACCAGATCCTCATTTGCTGTGTCGGGGAAGAAGGGAGCGATTGTTGCCGCAATCTCTTCAGCCGATGATTTTTTTACGTAATCCAATCCTTTTTGAATCGCTTTAGTAAACTTCTTGATAGTTTTGGAATTGTCTTTGATGGTACTGAGTTTCGCATTATAAACGGTATAGGGGATTTCACCGCTCATTTCTCCCACGGACATCAAAACATAGCCTTTGCTCGCTTTTTCAAGCGCCGTTGCATTGGGTTCAAATAATGCCACGTAGTCGCCCGTGCCTCCTATAAAAGCGCCTGCCATCGCATTAAACGCGATCGAAGTGTCAATGGTTACATCAACGCCGGGTATGATCCCGTTTTTCTTAAGTACATATTCCAAAGACATCTCAGGCATTCCGCCCGGTCTGCCGCCGATGATATAGCTTCCGCGCAGCTTTTCGATGGTGAAGTCTTTGTCATCCACCCGTCCCATCAGAAACGAACCATCGCATTTGGTAAGCTGCGCAAAATTGACCGCGTAATCTTCCTGACCTTGATTGTAGACATAGACGGTCGCTTCCGGTCCGCATAAGCCGATGTCGGCATCTCCGCTTAAGACGGCAGCCATGGTCTTATCTGCGCCTCCGCCATTTGTAAGCTCGATCTTGAGACCTTCGTCTTCAAAATAGCCCAATGCGATCGCGGCGTATTGAGGTGCATAAAAAATGGAATGGGTCACTTCGTTTAATTTGATCGTGACCAGTTCATCCGATTTGTTGTTGCATCCGCCCATTAAAAATACGCCGGCAATAAAGAAGAAAATCAAAACGATACTGATTATTTTTTTCATTTTACTCTCCTTATTTTTTTCAGTTTATAATATTCCGTATTTTTGCAAAGCGTGATTGAAGCTAAAAATAAATGGTATAAGCCGACGCGCAGATATCCATAATGATGTATTATAAACGCATTAAAAAATGGGAAATCTTAATGATTTCGATGGCAAAAAAAGTCGGATTATGTTACAATTTTCTATATCATTTTTTAAAAATCGAAGGGATTTCTATGAATAAGATTGCAAAAGCAGATATATTTAAATTACCTAATCTAATGTCGATGTTCAGAATCATATTGATCCCGGTTTTTTTGTATGCTTATTTTACAAATGTGAAATTATAT
>DAITPG010000156.1:0-6036 GCA_036833715.1 Eubacteriaceae bacterium
AATCCCGCAGGAATTCCGAAGGCCGCGCATTCAATAATTCCGCCGACAGAATCGTTATCCTCCTTTGCCCGAAAGATTGTTTCCTCCATGGCTGCGCGCACAGATCCGTCGATCAAAGGAAAACTATCCAGCGACAGTTTGCAAAGAAGCTCCGCATCGATCAAATCGAACGGCTGATCGCAGATACTTTCGATCTGCGCCACATGCGCGCCGACGGCAACGCCGCGTCGCGATAATATCTGTTTGGCAACGCTGCCTGCAAAGGTGAGCGGCGCTGTCAGTCTGCCCGAAAAATGACCGCCACCGCGGTAATCGGCAAAGCCGTTGTATTTGCAATACGCGCTTAAGTCGGCATGCCCCGGACGGGGACGCGCAGGGTCGTATTCATGCGAATTTGTATTTTCATTGGGTATGGTTGCGCACAGCGGCGCGCCGGTTGTTTTTCCGTTGAATACACCGCTTATGATTTGCGGCATATCACGTTCCTTCCTTGGTGTCGCAAGGCTGCTTTGCCCCGGTGCGCGCCTTTTCATCATACGGCAGATCTCTTCTTCATCGAGAATTTCCCCTGCGGGAAGCCCTCCGATCACAATGCCGATGCCCTTGCCGTGCGATTCACCGAATATGCTCAGCTTGATTTTGTCTCCCCACACATTGCTCATTGGCTGCTCCTTTCGATCTTGCAGAAATCATTCCAAAAATCGGGATAGGATTTTTTGACGCTGGATGATCCAGCAAGTTCAACCGTTCCTTCGCTTTTTATGGAAGCTACGGCAACCGCCATCGCTATGCGGTGGTCATTGTGCGCATTCGCGCGTCCGCCCTTTAAAGTACGTACTCCGTGGATGTAAAGGACATCTTCGCCTTCGGTGAAATTTGCGCCCAGTGCGTTGAATTCCGTCGCCAGAGCGCTCAGCCGGTCGCTCTCCTTCAGGCGCAGTCGTCCGGCGTTGATGATTTTGCTATCGCCTTCGCAAAAGCATAAAACGGAAGCAAGCGGTGGCACCAGATCAGGTATATCCTTTGCGTCGACCGTAACGGATTTTATTTTCCCGGGCAATGCTTTGAGCGTTTGATCGGTGATCTGCTCAATTTTAATGCCGCATTCCCTTAGGACTTCGATGAAAGCTTTGTCTCCTTGAAGCGAGTTTAAATTCAATCCCCGTACGCCGACATCGCAGCCAAGCGCTCCGGAAGCAAGGAAAAAAGCCGCCGCAGAACAATCGGTTTCAATCTCATAATCACAGGAACGATAGCTTTGCCCGCCTTTGATCACAAATTTCTCGTAGTTATGATTCTCGACATGAACGCCGAATTTATTCATCACATCGACAGTCATATCCACATAGGCTTTGGATTCCAGAGCGGAAGAAAGAATGATCTCGCTGTTTCCATTAACAAGCGGCAAAGCAAACAACAATCCCGTTATATATTGAGAACTGATGGAACCGCTGATGGTGTAGCTGCCGGATTTTAACGGTCCGCAAACCGTAATATATTTGCCCGATTGAGTGATCGCAGCGCCATGATCCCGCAGTACGCGGTAATATTCTTCAAGCGGGCGTTCAAGCAGGCGCTCGCTTCCGGTCAGCTTGATCGGCACGGAATGAAGCAGCGCAAGCGGAATGAGAAAGCGCAGGGTCGATCCCGATTCGCCGCAGTCCAGCACGACATCCGTTTGGGGACGGATGGCGCCGCCGAATACGCTCAGGCGGTTTGCTTCAAGCTTGTGGCAAACGCCCAAACGGCTGATACAGTTGAGTGTGGCCTGCACATCCTCGGATAATTTCAGGTTATCGATATGGCTCAATCCATTGGCAAGCGCGGCGCACAGCAACGCCCTGTGCGACAGGCTTTTGGACGGAGGGGGGGTCACGATCCCTTGGGGGAATCGGTCGATCTTTTTTAATTCATCCATTGATCGTCTCTCCTTTCCAGTAATTCTTCCAGCTCGGAAATTGCAATCGGGCGGATCGTATTCTGCCCGATATCTGTAAGCATAATGAATTGGATCTTATCGTTAAAATTTTTTTTGTCATGCAGCATCGGTGCTAACAGCTCTTCCGGTCGATAGGGACAATCGAACGGAAGAGCGTACCTTCTTAATAAAGATACAATACGAGGTGTTAAATCCGTAGCACTGATTGATAATTGCTTCGACAGTTTTGCCGCAATTACCATGCCGATTGCAACTGCTTCGCCATGCGTGAATTTTTGATAATTGCCTAGGATTTCTACCGCGTGGCCGAAGGTATGGCCAAAATTGAGCACCATGCGTTCATTTTTATCGAATTCATCCTTTTCAACGATCCTTCGCTTGATATCGCAGCATTCATACACGATTTCTTCCATGACGGTTTCGGCTCCACCCCGCCCTTCAAGTGATTGCAGCTTATCGAAAAGAGATTGTGACTCGATGGCCGCGTATTTGATCACTTCCGCCATACCGCCCGCAAAATCACGGTCGGACAACGTTTTGAGTAATAACGTGTCTGCAATTACCATTTTGGGCTGCCAAAAGGCGCCCACCAAATTTTTTCCGCCTTGCAGATTGATCGCTGTTTTACCACCGACGCTTGCGTCCACCTGCGCCAGCAGCGTGGTCGGTATTTGCACATAAGCGACGCCGCGCATGTAAGTTGCCGCGCAAAAACCCGTAAGATCGCCGATTACGCCGCCGCCAAAGGCGATCAGCAGATCGCTTCGTTTCATGTTTTTTTCTACGAGCTCGTCGTACAGACGGTTGAGCGAATCGATGCTTTTGGTTTGTTCTCCTTCGGGGAAAAGGATGGTATGAGCCATAAATCCTGCGCTATAAAAAGAACCTGTTAAAACTTCACCATATAATTCCCATACCTTGTGGTCGCTGACGATAAACACCGTTTGATAGGGGTAGATCGTGCGGATCAAACTGCCGGCATTTTTTAAAAGGCCTTCGTTGATATGGATATCATACTCTTTTCCGGGTGGAGCAACGCGAATGGTTTTCATCTTTTCAGCATCTCCCTTTTGTTGTTTTTGGCAAGGTCCAGCAATTCGTAAAGCTTTTTATTATCGTTATTTTGCAGCGTTTCTCTCATTTGCGTTAAATACTCGATATAGCCGTCTAGATGCGGCAGGATGGCTTCGGCGTTGGTGAGCAGCAGTTCCGTCCATAGCTCCGGATTGATGTTGGCAATCCGTGTACAGTCTCGGAAAGCGCCGGCCGTGTACGCGCTGCTCATCTGCGGGTGATATGCCATGCATAGCGCCGTTGCCGAAATGTGCATGAGATCGCTTGTGTAGCCGATAATGCTGTCATGGGTCACAGGGTCGGCAAAGGCAATTTTGTCAGCGCCGATGAAAGCCCCCAGCTGCTGCATCAATTCCGCGCTTTTTTCATAAGTGGCGCTAAAAGGCGTAATCAGAAAACCTGTTTTCTTAAAAAGCTCGCCCGTCGCATTGTCAAAACCGTCCACCTCCTTGCCTGCCATCGGATGGATACCGATATAATCGATATGCTTGGGAATCATCGATTCCAGCCGGGAGTAAAGACTGGTTTTTGTTCCGCATACATCCGTCACGATGCATCCGTGCTTTAGTTTTGCCGCATTCATATTTACAAATTCAAGGATATGATGCGGGTAAACACACAGGATAATCAAATCGGCGTCTGCCGCGGCTTCGTAAGAATCTTCATAAACTGCGTCCACCGCTCCGCTGTCCAGCGCCTTTCTTCGGGTATCGGGGTTGATATCTGCCCCGATAAGCTCTGCGCTTTTAAATCCGCGCAGCGCCTTAGCCAGCGATCCTCCGATAAGGCCAAGCCCTATAATACAGATTTTAAAATGTTCGTTTGAGTCCGAGTTTTTTTTTGCTTCGTTCATACTCTTTCCTTTGCTAAAAAAATAGAGAGGTTCGGCGAACGAACCTCTCTACAAGATGTTTTAACTTCTTGAGTTTTTTATTATCAGTTCATCCTTACCCTATCGTTATCACAACAAATATAGCCGAAGCTAAAGTAAAAGCTTCCGCTAAAGTAATAATAATAGGATTTCGGCTGTAAGGATGATATCATAATGGTTTCCTATCTTTCGAAATATTTTGAAAATTCACATTTCGAATAGCATCTGGGATTATTTGTTGTATGTTATCACAATTCTGATGTGACTGTCAACATATTTTATGCAAAGCCTATGTATTATTTACATCGAAGCGCATAAGCCTCGGTTATTTTTTTTGCAAAGTCTTTTGCGTTTTCACAATCAAGTTCGCTCGGGTGGCCGGAATCCGGCTGCTTATAGCTGCCCACACACTTAAAATCCTCATCAAAAATAAGGATATCGGAAGTTTTAATAAATTTTTTTGCATATTTTAAAATGCCTTTACCCGAAGCGGAGGTCGAAAATACCGCTATACTTTTTGTTTGGGAGCCGGAATTAAGCGATTTAAATAATTTCTTCGTTGGACTCACAAGTGTAAAGGCTTTCAAAAACCCGCCTGCAAACAATACGTCCACATCCTTGATTCGCATAGAATCCGTGATCGTTTCGGAATTGATACCAAAAACTTCCGCTATGGCATCCGCAATTTTTTTGGTATTTCCCGTTTCGGAATAATAAACAACTTTAATGTTCATAAAAATTCCTCCTATTATGGTTCATAAAATAAATTTTTGCGCATGATGTAATCATCCTGCTTTTCACTTCCCATGTAAAAGGGATGGGAGCCAACCACTTCAAAACCGTGTCTCCTATAAAAGTCGATTGCCTTTTCATTTTTTTCCCAAACACCCAGCCAAATATAATCCTTTTCGTAAGCAAGGGCAGTATCAATGACGCATTGCATCAAAAAACTTCCCAGTCCCATGCCTCGGAAAATTTCCAGTACATAGATCCGTTCCAATTCTATGGATGCAGGGTCGCGGATATCCGTCTGCGCTGCCGCCACATTGATTTTAAAATAACCTGCAAGCTTGTCATCGGCATAAAGAAAATAAAATGCCGATGCCGGGTTTGACAGTTCGGTGCCTAATTTTTCGGGGCTGAATGCGTCTTGCAGATACGCCTGCATAATTTCATCGGTGGTGAAAGATCGAAACGCTGTCTCATAGGTTTCCATGGACAATTTGCGCAGCGTTTCTAAATCGTTGATACTGCATTGTTTTAATAGGGTTCGTCTTTCGTCGTTCATTCGGTTCCTCTTATTACAATTAAAACTTTTGTACTTTACAACTTTATCAAGAACGGCCTCAGCGTGAGCAGGACTTGAATTTCTAAGATTATTATACCATATCAAAACAACAGCACCATCAGTATTTAATATTTCCGCTGTAAAACAAGTCGAAACTTCCGTTATCATCTGAAGACAACGTTCAATATTTTCGAAAGTTATTTAAATCAAAGTTGTTTTGTGCTTTAATGGATTTAAATCTTTATCGGAGGCAGTAAATTGAAATTAAAAGACAGCTTTCATCCCTATGCGATCATAACGATCTTATTCTCGTCGCTGGCCTTCGTGCTAACTCGCTTGTCACTGCAACATTTCTCCTCTCTATCCCTTGCCTTTCTGCGTTATTTTGTAGCATCTCTCACACTTCTTGCATTGGCTCCGGTTATTCGTTTAAAATTGCCCAAAAAACAGGATATCAAATGGTTTGTCGCCTCAGGTGCGTTCGGTATCTTTTTATATTTTATCCTATTCAATACAGGAGCGCAGACGGTGACTGCATCGACCTCCAGCACGGTTTTGGCAACTGTGCCTGTAATTACAGCGCTTTTTTCCAGAATCTTTTATAAAGAAAAACTGACTGCTATTAGATGGACAGCCATTGCCGTGGAATTTTCAGGCGTCGTCTTGCTTACGGTTATGACCGCCGCTTTTTCGTTTAATTTCGGATTGATTTTAATTATTATCGCGGCTTTGTTAATGAGCGCATATAATCTCATTCAAAGAAAACTGACCCAAAGCTATTCGGGACTGCAGGCCTCCGCATTCAGTATATTTGCGGGCAGCGCCATGCTTTGCATATTTTCTGCGGGCGCGGTAAAAGAAGCG
>DAITPG010000157.1:0-6015 GCA_036833715.1 Eubacteriaceae bacterium
CGTAAGCCGTATAGGCCGCGGCCTTGTTTCCGTCCATCGTTTTTAAATTCGACATATTTCTCCTTAAATATTTATAGATTTTTAACAAATATTGATTATGCATTTTAGTCATTAAGATTATCTTTGCCTTCATCAGATGCCGTTTTTTGAATCGCAGCGATCAATTTACTGATATGATCAAAACCGGCATAGCTGACAAGACAACCGATTATACTGATTAAAATTTTAATATTGGTTGATGCAAATAAGGCGCTTAGAAATACAATGCAAACACCAAACAATGAAATGAGAAAAGCATATTTAAATTCCTTGCTATTCATGCAAACCATGAGCATTGCTTTCAATGGTAAACCGGCATCTTTTTTCTTATTAAAATCTTGATATTTCATTTCTCACCTTTCAGAAACAATGTTATGTATTTTATTTATCCGTCTATTAGTCGTACATTATAATATTTTTTAACAATCAGCAAATGAATACCATCAAGGATTTTTATACCTGCCCAATAGAATGTAAAAGCTTGATTAAAGAATAAGCATGAAAACGCAAAAATCACCCAAATAATTTTAAGGTCATAGAATAAAAACAGGATTACTCCCGCAACAAGCGTGCAGATCCCGGGTATAAGAACAAACATGTTCAATACACCGATCCTGACCGCTTCCGAAGCAGTTTTAGGATCAATTTTTGCACTGAAGCCTACAAAAGCCAAAACGATCGGCATAACCAATGATTTTCCTAAAGTTGCTAATTTGCTGGAGAAAGAACTCAGTCCAAAAATAAACGGGGATGCATTTACGCCGGTTTTCCATTCTCCGTATACACCGCAATCTGCATAAAGTGCCGGGAAGATCGATCCTCTTACGCCATGGAAAAATCTATACGCCATAAGCGTAACAAATGCCAAGCCTGCATTGAAACCAACGAATCTGGTTACTACTTCAAACAGCCCAACGCCCAGCATTGCAATCAATGAGATCTTTTTTGTGGACATGTGCTTGCTGATCGGAGAAGCAATATAAGAGCCTGCGACTTGTATTAAACCGCCGAATAGCAGATAAGTCGCTTGCGCGGCAACGTTTTGTGCCACATATGTAAAGTAGTAGATAACAGAAGCGCTTAAGATATAATTAGCCACATAACAAAGGAATTCCGAAATAATAAGTGCCATCAGTGACTTATTTTGGAATAAGTTTTTAAGCATTTCTGTAATTGATATTTTTTGGTCCACAATTTTTGTCTTATCATTTTCATCGGTTACCTGCTCGTACCCTCTTGTAAATCTTACGGTGATGAAATAAGCCACCATCATCAATGTAATCAAGAAAAATGCCAGCATAGGGTAACTTGCAGCCTTGCTTCCGACAAGCGTTGCAAAGAATGCTGCCAAAGGAGTGCCCATGTAAGAATATAAAACGCCTGCGGCTGATGTATACGTGCCTCTTCTGCCCGAAAGCATTCCACGATCTGAGGAAGTGCCTGCAAGTACATTAGTTAAACTGGCATGAGCGACATACGCAACACTGAAAAAGAATTTTGCGATAATATACGAGATAACAATCAAAGTTGCCGCTATTGCTTCATTGGTGCCGATTTTCACAAACATCAATGTGTAGAATATTACTGTGATCGGCGTTCCGATCATCATCCAACTTCTGTTTCGTCCCCATTTCATAGCCTTTGTCCCAGAAACAAAACACCATAAAACAATGATAAGAAAACAGTGGATAATGAAGTTATAGAGCCGATCATAGCAACAGTTGTTAATTTAAATTGAGCGATATTCGTTAAGAAAAATGTAAACAGGTAAATTTCAACATTTACGCCTAACGTTGAAAAAAGATCGCCGATACCGTAGAAAGTTTTGATTGTCTTTGTTAACGGTTTTTTCATATTTACTCCTTCATTTTATTAAGTTAATTCTTTACCCGATTTCTGCTTTTCTGTTACTTCAAAATTTTCCGTGCAATTTCAATAGTTGCACTAAACTATAATCCCTAAACCTTTCCAAGCCCTCATGATCCTGCCCATGTGCGGGATTTCTGTTTGCTAATTCCGCCATAACGCCTTCATAGGCAATATCGATATAACCTTCGGGTAATTCTGTCCATTTAGCCATATCATTAAACATTGCTTCAGATCCTGCACTGAATCTTGTCATGCAATCTCTGATTCCACCCTTACCACCACCCAATTCTAAAACCAAATGCGGTCCCATAAGTCCCCAACGCAAACCCGGACCGAATGTTACCGCTTTGTCAACATCTTCAACAGTGCAAACACCGCGATACACCAAATCCTCAGCCTCCCTGCTTAATGCTTTTTGGATACGATTGCAGATAAACCCGTTACATTCCTTTTGTAAAATTATCGGCTCCTTGCCGATTTCTTTATAAAACGCATAAGCCTTGTCTACTGATACCTGAGATGTTTTTTCGCCTTTTGCGATTTCGACCAATGGAATTAGGTGGACAGGATTATAGGGATGTCCTCCGATAATCCGTTCAGGATATTTTGCTTCAGCAGCAATATCAGTAATCAGAAGGCCAGATGTGCTGCTTGCAATGATTGCTGTAGAATTATACTGCTCAATACTTTTAATAATCAGCCGTTTGACAGCTAGATTTTCCGGCCCGTTTTCCTGGATAAATTGAGCATCCGCAACAGCCACCTCGATGTCCGACGTGTAAAATATTCTTGAGTCGCATTCATTTTTTACGGCATCTGTAATTACGGCGATTTCAGCTTTTGCAAAAAAACTTAAAATCATATTCACATGCTGTTTTGCTGAATTCAATTTATCTTGGTCAATATCATAAATGGTAACATTTATTCCCTTAATCAAAAAATTGACTGCCCAAGCGCTTCCGATAAGCCCACCGCCATAAACGGTCGTTTTATTAAAAATCAAGTTCATCCTCCTTTCATTAACTTTCTTAAATTTTGATTCGGTTGAATTTACAAACAAGTTTGTGCGTTTGCATGAATCAAGTCCATGGGTTAGATAGAATGACGGCGATCATAAACCATAGCGAAACGTTTTCATAAGAAAATTGCTAGCAACAGTATTTTAAACTTGATTTTGAATTATGTAAAATATATATTAATTATACCCTTATAAGTCTAGCTTATAAGGGTATTTACCACCGATATCCTTATATGACTCTAGCTTAGCAAAGATTTGCAGAGGTGGATTAGAAAGAAATCGCTGAAATCTCTTTCTCAATAATCGGCCACGCAATGTCTGAATTGAAAATCGCCTATTCAGACTTTTCTTTTTGAAGTGTCACCCTTGACTTGACAATTCACATAATAAAAAAATCGCCGTCCTATTACAGCGATTGATTAATGTTTAATGTGTTTCAGCAATTTCCCTAAATAGCTCAATTTGATGTTAGCCAAATTTATAGTTTATTGTGAGTTTAATATGGAGCATCCTTTCAGTTTACTGATGAATCGAATATATCAACCTCCCGCAGTTAAAAACCTCAAACGAAAATGATAGATCGCTTGCTCAATCGTTTCTTTCTCTCCGATAAATTTCACGATTGTCGATGGTATTTTTATACTGCCTAAAGATGCATAAAATTCTTCACTCAATTCGATGACAATCTGTTCGCCCCGAAAGATAGAAGCGTTTTTATCGTAATTGAACTTGTGAAATGCATCGAAATAATCAATAATCTCCTGCCTTCTCATCCCTCGCATCTCAAGGATTTTTTCATCTAGCATAGATAATCACCACAATTTATAGTTCGGCAATTTCAATTTCATGATCAAGCAGATTAGCAAACATAATCTTGTTTCTAAGTAATTCACCGCGCCCCAATAATAGCTTGATGACCTCGCTTACCTGTACGGAACTTGCATAAGCAGGAGTAAAGGAAGGATTGCCGAGCGTATTTTCTTTGCCTTTCACAACATCCTTTCGATAAATTTTTTCCAGTGTTTTTTCTCCGGGAAAAACAGTCGAAATCTGCGCATACCACCCGGCGATAGCGCCATGCACAAAGGGAATGTTTAATCTTTCGGCTGTTTCCTGTAGCAAAAACCTCGCCGGTATCTGATCAAGCGCATCGACGATGACATCATGGCCCATTAATAAAGCCTCGGCATTTTCCGGCAAAAAGAATGTATGGATTGCGTTTACCGAGATTTCGGGATTGACTGATAACATCCGTTCTTTTGCTGCCAGAGCTTTGCTGTGTCCGATTAAACTCATTTCCGATAATAATTGCCTATTTAGATTGGTCTCATCAAACACATCTCCGTCGATGGCAGTAATAGCACCGATTCCTATTCGCCCCAGCATTTCGATGACATAACCGCCGAGCCCTCCGCAGCCGATGACACATACCTTAGCCCTTTTGAGAATATCCTGTTCTTCTGAGCTGATGGTCGTTTTATTTCTTTCATAACGCATCATCAACCACCTCCTACCGGCGGAAAAATAGAGATTACATCTGAATCATTGAGTTTTGTCTCAAGCCGTCCGTCTCTGCCATTAATTAAAAGAATAGCAACATCCTGTTCAGCTATTCCTAATTTATCAATAACGCTTTGCGTGGTTGCGCCTTCTTTCATTTCTAAGCTTAATTCCTTGCTTCTTCCTTCGCGAAGGGTGGCAAATAGCCTTATTTTTATTAACAAATCTTATCTCCTCTCCTGCTATTTAACTACTACAGTCTTTTCTAAACACAATATATCATATTCCTTACCCATAAACAATCCGCGCAGGACGGCGCCACATTGTAACAATCCAAAGATGTCGAGCGTACCATATCACATCCATCGGCCATATCACAGTCAGTACAGGATGGGTAATGATTGTTATAGATTTTCGATCGAAAATTCATATACTCATCACTGTTCCATATTTCATGCAAAGTGTTATTGAGAACGCTGCCAAACGAATGAGCTGAAATATCCTTTTTTCTGCCGAATACAACTTCAGTTCCGTCATGCGAAAAACGATAACAAGGAGAAACCTCTCCCGTTGATGTGATTACCAATGCATTATCCGTAATAAAGCGACACTTTCTTTCCGTTTTTAACTGATGAGATGAAAATAAAACGGTCATACCCTTTTTAAAGGCATAAAGTTGTATATCTTTATATAATTTTATCATCTCATCATTTTGATACAATTTATATAAAATCAGATCACTGTCTTTTAAATCAGTCGGCAGCATGTTCGATAAAATAACTTGTGACGCTCCGAAAGATTCCGCAATATCAAAAACTTGTTTTATTTCATTTTGATTGGTTTTGGATAATACCATTTGAACAGAAATAAGCGGCGTTTTAGTATTTCTTTCTTTCTTGAGTCTGTTTAATTCTTTCATATTTTCAATCACTTTATCCAATGGATATTCTCGAATTGCTAAATAAACCTCATGGCCTCCGTCGATGGATACCACGATATGATCGATATATTCAATAGTCTTTTCGATTAAGCTTAAATCCATGGATGTACCGTTGGTTGTCAAAGTCAGCTTTTTATTCTTTAATTCATGAATTACATATTCCAAATGTTGACTACAGGTCGGTTCCCCAATGCCGCCAAGAACAACTTCTTTAACTAAAGGCATATTTTTAATTTGCTTTAGGCTTTTTTCCAAAACATCGCCGGACATATCCGCTGTTTTATGATCCCATGCGTTGCGATAGCACATGGAGCAGTGTAGATTGCAATTGCTCGTAAGCTCAAAATATATTTTTTCAACGGGCATTAAGATACCTCTTCCATAAAGAAAATAAAGGGGCTATTTACGCCCCTTTGAGTTTTTGATATCACCTTTACTATTACAGACCCAAAAGTGATTTTCTTTCGGATGTGGGTATGCCGTCATTGCCCCAGCCGCGGAGGCTATAGTATTCCGGCAATAATTCCGATAATCTTGCGAGACTTCCTTTAGATGGACCGTCAGCGATGGGATCTTCCAATAATCTCTTGGGCAAAGTATCCTGTGAAGGATCGATTCCTGCAGCCAAATTATATAATCTTTCGATATT
>DAITPG010000158.1:0-6003 GCA_036833715.1 Eubacteriaceae bacterium
TCTTGACACCCTAGTTATCCAAATCTGAACTTTCAATCTTTCTACATATTGATAGTTCGAAGTAGTAATGTCTATATCTCCCATTCTCTTCTCCTTAGAAATATGAAAGCTTTAATTCACACAAAACCTCTATTAGAAGCTATGTAATTACATAACCAAAAAGTTATTGGTTACAATTTCTTGCATTAGCAAAATCAAAGCAATATTGCTTTAAGCTTTCATATTTCAACATAAGTATATCATTTATTTGTTTAAAATGCTATTTTAAATTTAATTTCAAAATGTCATTGCGTTGTTTTTATATAGATGATATCAAAATAAAAGAGCAAAATGCTCATCCTCATTCTTCATTCGGGTCGCTGCTCCAGCCCTCAACCGCATCGCTTAGGTGGAAGGCTTTTTTTTCACCTCTTAACAAAACGATTTCCTCGTCCGGATAAAATGCGGCATCTCCGACTTCTCTCGAACCCACATCCAGGATCTCGAGTATTTCCGTTCCCGTGTTGATAAACTGATGGGCAAATTCCTTGCCCGGCGGTTTTGAAAATACATCGCCGGTTTTTACGGTATAGTCTTCGCCGTCAAAACGAAGCATCCCGTTTCCGCGCAGGATCATAAAAAATTCTTCCTGCTTGCTGTGCGTATGATATTTAACGCTCTTTGCGCCCGGCTTCACATAATCGATGTTCACGTAAAATTTCTCCGTGCCCACGGCATCGCCGAGCATCACCGTCTTCAGCATGGATTTAAAATCAGGGTCGTCGATATATTGATTACTTACAGCATCGATATGGATCAGATTCTTCATAACAAATCCTCCTGACTGATTGAGTTTTTATTCATCGCGTTGTGGATCAGATATCCCTCGCGGACGCCGCACTTCATCACCTTGAATTCTTTGCAGCCGAAATATTCGGCAACCGCCTGCAATACCGCGATTCCGGGCAGCACGCTCGCCTCGCGGCCTTTGGCGTGCCTGCTTAAAAATTCGGTTTTTTGCGGGCCCATGGATTCCAGCGCGTTTTTTACCGCATTCAGCTGATCGGTTCTGATGACGCTCCGTATCGATAGAGTTTGTTCGTCAAGCTTGCGCAGCAGAACCAAAACGGTCATGGCCGTTCCCCCGATGAGTAAGACCCTTTCGGAACGTTTCGGTTTGATTTTTTTTGAAATCAATTCCCTAACTTTGCGTTTGATGCCGCAGAATTCATCCTCCGTTGGATAACTTCCTCGGACGAAATCGTTTTTCATACGCAGGGCGCCGATGGGGAAACTTACGGATTCGGTAAGCGCGTCGCCGTCAAAAACGACGATCTGCCCGCTGCCGCCGCCCAGATCGAATCCTATGCCGCGACGGTGCGGAGAGTAAAACCGCAAGCTCACAAAATCATAATACGCCTCGTCGCGCTCCGACAAGATCTCAAGAGACAGTCCGCAGGCGTCAAAGACCGCTTTTTCGATCTGCTCCTTGTTTTGAGCGCTGCGCACGGCGGAGGTGGCAAACGCGTGGATGCGGTCGCAGCCGTAAGGCTCCATAAAGCTTTTCAGTTCGGTGACCGCGCTTACAAGCACTTGCAAGCCTACGTCTGTAATCAGGCCGTTTTTCACGTGTGACATCAAATGCGCATATATATATTTTTTGCTTATTACGCCGATGCTGCGCTCATGGACGGTATATACAAATCCTTTGACGGTATTGGAACCGATATCGATAATGCCTATAATCATAATTTTGTTGACGAAGAACTTCTTCTTTCTATTGTATTTTGTCTGTATCTTTTGCATTTTGAATACTTTGGCAATTTATAATGAACAGTCCCCTAAAATGAAAAAGCAGAGTAATGATTCCGCTTAAAATCATAAAACCATAAAAGCTGATTCCCCGGCTGAGCACCATGGCGGGCATAAGAACTTTGGCTGGGTAAATATGGCTGAAGATTTGATAAAATGCATTTTCGGCGGCGCCTACAGCTCCGGGCAGCGGAACGGACTGCGAGGATAGATGGATCATGCTTTGCGCCGATACCAAATCCAGATAGCCGTATTGATGAAACCCAAAAGAACGGTAAACAAAATATGGAATGCTGAAAAACGCAAGATACTGCATAAATGTAAAAGCACACATTTTTATCACGAGCTTGCCGTGGGATTTTAAGTATTGGATACCCTGTTCATATTCAGTCATTTGTTTTTGCGCATTACCGGTAGCTTTTTCTTTATCTTTAATAATTTTGATTTTTGATAAAAAGCTGATCACAAAATTCACAACCCTCTCAACATTGCTTTTTGACAGAGACACGGAAACCACCGATACGATCAAAAACAACGATGCACAAATCCCATATAAAAGAAAAAACTTAATTGAAAGCAATGTTATATGCAAAAAGGAGAAACGGATAATATACATGCTTAAACAAAACAAAAGGAGCGTGGTCTGATAAATTACCAAATACAGCAATATGGCCAGTGATGAAACCGATACCGGAATGCGGTCGCGGTTCATATAAACCAGCTGCATCGGCTGACCGCCCATTGAGGTGGGTGTTATGGAAGAAAAATAATACCCGACGTTCACATACCCCAGACAACGGTAAAAAGGCACCTTTTGACCTAGAGCGCCTAGCAGTAAGTGCATGTTCATGGTTTCGCAAAAGGCGTAAATGACCATCATCGAGACGGCAACAAGCAGAAACACAGGATTTACGGATTTCATAGTGTGTATCATTTCGGGTAAGGTTTGCTGCTTAAAAATTACTTTTGCGGTTATATAAATCAATGCTGCAAATAGCACCGCGCTTAATACATATTTATATTTCTTAATGAATGCTTTCATGTGACCCCCTGTAAATATAAGAAACATCGAATTTATTATACACGCACTTGTTCACAATACGGAAAAATAAATGATATTTTAATTAAACAGAGTTTTGGAAGGCTTTAATATGATCAAATTGAACCTAAGACGTCGCTCCGTCGCGTGTTTAGGATAATTGCCTTGCAGCTTTGCGGCCGAATTAAGCCAGACAAAAGATTAGGCATATCCGGAAGAATTTTTCTTTTTGAGTCGACGGAAAGATTTTCACAGACTATTTGCAAATCAAGATACGACAATTTGAAAAAAATGTTGTTCGGGTTGGATGATTTCCTCAGATATGATAAAATAAATTAAAAATCGGAGAAAAGACTTTGACCAGATATAAAACAGGTGAAGCCTCTAAACATAAAATATACGCCGCTGCCAAAAAGTTATTCTACGAAAACGGATTCGTCAAAACCACGTTATGGGATATCGCAATTGAATCCGGCGCAAACAAGGCCATGATCTCTTATTATTTTGACACCAAAAATCGTCTGGCTCTTGAAGTGTACAACGAATATATGTTTGCTGTGAAGGCAAAGACCCAAAGCATCGTTGATTCGATTGACCCAAACTGCAGTCCCATGCTTCGCACGGCGCTGGAATACCGCATTCAAAACCGCATCTGCAGGCAAAACCGTCATGTGGATCTTTTTTATCATGATCTTTGCGACGCCAATGTTTTTTTGCAGTTTGAAAGCGCTTCGGTCGATTTTGTGGAAACCCTCAATAACGTATGCGGCCTTGGCTTCAGCAAGCTGGATGTAAAAGCCATCGCCATCGCTAACATGGCAACGGTACACGCGCTGTATGTGGCAAGAAACGAAGGCTTTATGGACTGCAGCGGAGAATATCTGGCGGAAACCGGCATTCGTCTTCTTTTTCAAAGCCTAAAGATCGATAACACCACCATCGACTTGTATCTGTCTCAATCGGCGGAACTGCTGGAGCAAATCAAACTGACGGTCGGTAAAAATTTCAACGTAAAGTAATCGGATTTTCTCATTCAACGAGCGTACCCGTCTACGATACGGTACATAAAATAAGAACGATTATATTCGATATATGGCATGCCGTTAGGATAAGAATATCTTAGGTACGAAGCAATATTGTTTCGAGCGATGATGTACAGCAATTTTGCGATAAGTTAGAAACAAAAAAGGAACCGCCTTGGTTCCTTAACAGCCGGAGCTGATATTTTGCCGGCTTTTTTTAATTCTGCGTTACCCCTCTGGTCACAATAATATCCGCGCCGGTATTGCACACGTTGCGCAAAACGATGTCGCCGATGGCGGCCGGCGCAGTAATTTGCGCAAGGCGGATCTTTTCCATCACGTCAAAGATCATCCCTTTGGGCACGGGCTTGCTGGATTTTACGCTGGTTACTTTCTCGGCGGAGCCGACGGTTTTGATCAGCGCCGTGATCATGCGTTTGGGCGATACCGCCTCTTCCTTGGCGTAGGTGATGCCGTTGCGGCAACCGTTTCCTTCCACCGAAGCAAATTGTCCTTTATCGTCAAGCGAAACGGTTAGATGGCATCCTATGGGGCATTGCAGGCAGATAAATTCTTTATTCATATGGCAGCCTTTCCTATTTCTATAATATGCGGTTCGGTGATTTATTGTTTTGCCGCGGCGTTGATCTCCTGAAGCGCAAATATCAGCTCCCCGCTTTTTCCCGCCAATTTTTGGGCTGCAATTTTGATGTCGATCATTTCTCCCGGCAAAAATTTTCTTTCCCGTTTGACCGCAAGCACTTCGCCGTTTAAGGTGGCCGTTATGACCTTTTTTTCATACACATTGTTAACGCGCATATAAAAGTGCGTATCCTCTTCAAGGGAGGATGTATCGACAAGCTGAGGAACGACATAGGATAAGCCGCCTTCGCCGCGCACAATTAAATCGTTTTGATCATCGGACGGGTGCAGCACATAGCGGGCTGCTCCTCTGCCTGCGATGGCGCCTTCCTGTGAAACATTATCGACCAGATCATGGACCTGCAGCACGTTGCCGCAGGCAAATATGCCTTCGATATTCGTCTGCCTTTTTTGGTCAACGATCGGTCCGCGGGTTTTGGCATCCAGCTTAACTCCCGCAAGTGCGGAAAGTTCGTTTTCCGGTATCAGTCCCACGGCCAAAAGAAGCGTATCACAGGAGATGAATTCTCTGGTTTCTTCGATCGGGTTAAGAGCGGAATCCACTTGTGCCACCGTAACGCCTTCCAGCCGTTTCTCTCCGTGGATCTGGGCAACGGTATGGCTCGTTTTCAGCGGTATGTCATAGTCATTGAGGCATTGCACAATATTGCGGTTGAGGCCGTTGGAATAGGGCATGATCTCATATACGCCCTTGACATGCGCCCCCTGCAGCGTCAGTCTTCTGGCCATGATAAGGCCGATATCTCCGGAACCCAAAATGACTGCTTCCCTGCCGATCCCGTACCCTTCCACGTTCATAAAACGCTGCGCCGCGCCTGCCGTAAACACGCCTGCGGGACGGCTTCCGGGTGTGTTCAGCGCGCCCCGCGTGCGCTCCCTGCATCCCATTGCAAGTACGACGGCTTGAGGCTTTATCGTAAAATAGCCGTTCGTTTTATTCATACAATGAATGGTTCTGTCACTTTGAAGATTTACGACCATAGTCTCCGTCATCAGGTCTATGGTCGTATTTTTTAATGCCTTCACATCTCTGTCGGCGTATTCGGGACCGGTCAGTTCCTCGCTGAAGCGATGCAGGCCGAAACCGTTATGAATGCATTGATTGAGGATGCCTCCGGCTTTATCGTCGCGCTCGATCACAAGGATATCTTTAACACCTGCCTCATATGCGGAAAGCGCCGCCGCAAGGCCTGCGGGACCGCCGCCGATCACCGCTATATCGTAATTTTTCATAATGAAAACCCTTTCAATTCTTTCGGATGGCTTTGAAGCGCATCGGGTGCTGGATTTTGATTTGATATCAGCTTCGGTCCGCCGGGTATAATTCACCCGTCAATATCTCGGAACCGACACCCTTTTTGGTGATCTGCGCAATGTCTTTGCCGCTTTCACGCGCGATGATCTCCATCACCTTAGGCATACAAAAACCGCCCTGGCACCGGCCCATGCCCGCGCGCACGCGGCGTTTGACTGCATCCACATCAAGTG
>DAITPG010000159.1:0-5933 GCA_036833715.1 Eubacteriaceae bacterium
CCATATGAGGATTGCTGCACGATATTTGTGCCGAAACATCCCCAGACCAAACCATCCATTGAAAAAGTACGTTTGGAAGAAAAGAAACTGGATATCGAACAATTGGTCGCTGAGGCTATGCAGACCATGGAAGTCATCAGGCTATAGGAGGAATTTATGAAATTAACATTCTACGGAGCAGCGGAGACAGTTACGGGTTCTTGTCATTTATTGCAATGCGCAGATACGCAGATACTTATTGATTGCGGCATGTTTCAAGGCTCATCGGAACTCAGTGAACTGAATCGGGAACCTTTTGGTTTTTCCGTAAAAGATCTAAGGTATATGATTCTCACTCACGCGCATATGGACCATAGCGGCCGTATCCCCAAGCTTGTTAAGGACGGGTATAAAGGGAAAATATTTACGACACAGGCAGCCATAGATTTATGCGATGTAATGCTTCAGGACAGCGCGCATATCCAAGAAATAGAAGCTGAATATGACAGCCGGAAAAACAAACGAAAAGGATTGGACCCTGTTGAACCTTTATATACAACAAAGGACGCGCAGGATTCGATGAAGTTTTTTTCCGCAGTCGAATACGGCAAAATGGTGCGTATCAACGATAATGTAAAATTTCGATTAAATGATGCCGGACATATGCTCGGCAGCAGCATTGTCGAAATATGGGTCAATGAAGACGGCAAGGAAGAAAAGATCGTATTTAGCGGAGATTTGGGCAATACCAATAAACCGTTGCTTAACGATCCGGCACCGGTTACAGATGCAGATTATCTGGTTATGGAATCGACATACGGCGGAAGACAGCATACCCTAAAAAGCGCCGATGAATCTTCTGAAAAGTTTTTAAAGATCATTAAGGAGACCGCAGAAAAAGGCGGGAATCTTGTTATACCTTCGTTTGCCGTAGGCAGAGCGCAGGAGCTTTTATATGAGCTGAATTATTTTAAAGAAAATCATCTTTTAGGCGAATTCAGCGACATCAAAGTGATCCTTGACAGTCCGCTTGCCATTAAAACAACTGAAATATTTAAAAAATATTATAACATGTTGGATGCGGAAACCAGAAACACAATAAAATCCGGAGATGATCCGTTGGTATTTGATAATTTGGTTTATTCGCTTACGGCTGATGATTCAAAAGCGATCAATTTTGACACCGAACCTAATATCATAATATCCGCAAGCGGTATGTGCGATGCGGGACGCATCCGCCATCATATCAAGCATAATATTTTTAAAGAAAATTGCACTCTGCTCTTTGTGGGATATCAGGCGGAAGGTACCTTGGGAAAAATTTTGCTTGACGGTGCCACAGACATTAAATTGTTTGGCGAACGCATTGCGGTAAGGGCAAAAATCGAAACACTCGATCATTACTCGGGTCATGCGGATCATGACGGATTGCTCCGTTGGGTGAATGGTTTTGAAAATAAACCAAAAAAAATCATGCTTGTTCATGGGGAACCGGAAGGTTTAATCGCATTGAAAGCCGGGCTCGAAGGTATTGGATTGAATGCTTCTGTTGCAAAATACAAATCCACTATGGATTTCGCCGCAAACGAATATATCGAGGCGGAGAAATCACCTCTGCCAAGCAGAAAAGCCACGGTCGGCAAGCTATCTGTACTGGCCGAAGAAGTATTCCGAAAGCTTCAAAATGAAGAAGCTTTGCTTAAAATCGACGAAGCAAACAAAATCAAACTGCTTCTTGAATTAATCAAGGATGCACTGGCAGATTAAATAATTAAGTATAACTGCAACTGTTATTGTATGCTTTTATTTTGTAATTAGAATGAAAATATAAAAAGTTGACGATGTCGACAAAATTAAACTTATTTTTGAAACTATAAATGATATATTAACCTCTGAATAAAGGATTGATTCAGAGGTTATTTATTTTGGAAAATGAATACACTGTCGGACAAGCAGCACAAATTTTGAATTGCAATAAGTCATTATTGCGGTTTTATGAAGATGAATTCGATTTGAATATACCGCGGACCGCGAGTAATCGGCGCATGTATTCCGATAAGGAGATCGAAGCCTTTCGGTATATTGCAAGGTTAAAAAAGGAGGGGAGATCAAACGCGCAGATCAAAGCCGTTTTAAAATCCGAAAGGATAGAAAAATTCACAGTTGAAAATACATACGCCCATGCAGACGAGCAAATCTCGGTTTCAGGCGGCAATATGAATATGGAACTTATTTTTCAGGCGATCGCGCAGCTTAGAGATGAGATCAATTCCTTGAAAGATTTAAGCGGAACAAAGGAAAAAGACGAGTTACTGAATGAAAATACGCGTTTGCGCGAAAAACTCAAAGAGAAAACCTATGAACTTGTTGAAACAAGAGAGAAATTAAATAATGCGATAAAAAGCAATAAAAAAAGCTTTTTTAAATGATCAATGATCTCAATCAATATAAATCATACATATTATTAAGCAAAAGGTGAATATATGAATTTTAACATTGAAATCAGAGGCAATACATTGGTTGTGTTTATTAAGGGCGAACTCGATGATCATGTAGCAAAAATGCTCCGCGACAAGCTGGATTTTATTTTGCTGCGCAAAGAAATCAAAAATGTTATTTTTGATTTGAAAGATTTAACGCTTATGGATTCGGCCGGCATCGGTCTTTTGATCGGTCGATATAAAATAATCAAAGCGCGGGACGGACAAGCTTATTTAATTTTGAACAGCGACTCTGTAAAAAAGATTTTAAAAATGTCCGGCGTTCTCAATTTATTCAAATGTTTTGAAACCTCGAAAGACGCTTTAAATGAAATAGAAAAAAGAGCGGTTATTTAATTTCCCATGTATTTAAAAATAAGGGGAAGTCTTCCCGAAGAAACGGCGGTTAATATGAACAATTACATGACACTTAAATTCAAAAGCATTTCCGAAAATGAGTCATTGGCCAGAATGGCTGTTGCCACATTTATATCTCCGCTGAACCCGACGCTTGAGGATCTGGCAGATATCAAAACCAGTATTTCGGAAGCTGTCACAAATTCGATCATTCATGGCTATATGAACAGACAGGGAACGGTTGAAGTGACTGCGATCATTGAAGAAAATATACTCACCGTAAAAATCGCGGATGAAGGTGTCGGCATCAGCAATATTGAAGAAGCGCGGGAACCATTGTTTACGACAAAACCGGAACTCGAACGATCGGGTATGGGTTTTACGATTATGGAAAGCTTTATGGATACGATCGAAATAATTTCTTCCGAAAATCAGGGCACCACCATCATTATGACTAAAGAAATCGCAAATGGAAGAAATACATATGAGCAGTTCGAGTGATGAAAAGCGAACGGAATATTACACAAAAGATTTGATTTTAAGAGCGCAGAACAACGACAAAGAAGCGATGGATATACTCGTCAAAAGAAACACTCCGTTGGTTAACAGTTTAATTAAGAAATATTTATACTTCAAAGAAAATATAGAAGACCTTTTTCAAATCGGTACGATCGGACTGATAAAGGCGATACGCAATTTTGATTTCAGTTACGAAACGCAGTTTTCGACCTATGCCGTCCATATCATCAACGGTGAGATCAAACGCTACTTCAGGGATGACGGAATCGTAAAGGTAAGCAGAAATTTAAAAAATATCTATTTAAAAGCAAAGATAGAAAGAGAAAAAATCATCAACAGCACCGGGAGTGAGCCGACCATCAATGAGATCGCGGAAAAAATCAGTGAAAGTTATGAAAATGTGACCTTGGCATTTGAAGCCTGCCGGATGCCCGAATATTTATATGATTACGCTTCCTCATCGGAGCAGGGCGATAGCAGTAAAAAAGTTGAAGATTATATCGAAGACACCAAAAACAGTATAGAGGATAAGATCGATATCATCGCGTTGAAAAATGCTTTGTCGAGTTTGGATGCCGATCAAAGAAAACTGATCATGCTGCGCTATTTTAAAAACATGACACAGACCGATGTCGCAAATATCATGGGCGTATCACAGGTACAGATTTCGCGGCTAGAGAAAAAAATTATTGAAAATATGAAAAAATACATGTATTAGCTGAGATTGAACGCTGAAGATAAAACAATTAGTTTTATCTTTTTTTATTGGGTTTGATTTTTATAGGTATGGATAGTGGATGAATGAGTAAAATAATGAATGCAAATTTCAAATATCAAGGTGAATTATGGATGATAAAGTAAGGCTCAGAGAAGAGTTTGAACAGGTAAAAGAGCAGCCTAAGCCCAAAAAGAAGATCGGACAGCATATGATCATATCGTTTCTTGTTGGCGGGTTGATCTGCACCCTGGGGCAGTTATTTAACGATTTTATCATGAATTATGGGATAAACGCCAAGGAAGCTGCAATGCTCACAACCATAACTCTGGTTTTTATGGGTTCTTTTTTAACAGGCATCGGTGTCTATGACAGAATAGGAAGGGTTGCAGGAGCAGGCTCCATCGTCCCTATAACAGGCTTTGCCAATTCCATAGTCGCATGCGCGATGGAATTTAAGTCAGAAGGACCGGTTTTCGGCGTAGGCGCAAAAATGTTTAATATCGCCGGCCCCGTATTGGTTTACGGTACGGTTTCTTCTTGGATTGTAGGTTTTATCTATTATATTATTTTATTGTTGAGGTAACGATTTGGCGATTAAAATAGGAAAACAAACGGTTCAGTTCGAAAGACCGATCAGTATTTTTTCGACATCCAGTGTCGTCGGGCCTTTTGAAGGGCAGGGTCCTTTGAGTCAATATTTCGATATGATCCTGCAGGATGATATCTGCGGTCAGGACAGTTACGAAAAAGCGGAAACCTGCATACTGGAAAAGGCATATGATACTTTGTTTAATAAAACCAATGTTGCTAAAAAGGATATTGATCTGATCATTGGCGGAGATTTGCTGAATCAAATTATAGCTACAACCTTTGCGGTTGAAAAATATGAAATACCTTTTTGGGGTGTTTATAATGCTTGTTCAACCTTTTCGCTTTCCATGCAGATCGGAGCAATGGCCATCGAATCGGGAGCGATGCAAAAGGTGATCGTATCGGCTTGCAGCCATTTCAGTACTGCGGAACGTCAGTACAGAACGCCCTTGGAATTGGGCAGCCAAAACCCGCCGACGGCGCAAAGAACCGTTACAGCCGCGGGAAGCTGTCTATTGACGAATGACAATGCGCCGCCTTACATCCGTCAAATAACGATAGGGAAGATATTGGATTTTGATATCAAAGATCCCTTTAACATGGGTACCGCCATGGCGCCGGCGGCTGCGGATACTATTATTACTCATTTCAAGGATACCAATACAACCTTTAAGGATTATGACATGGTAGTCACAGGAGACTTGGCGCAATTGGGCTCGGATATCACGAAAAGCATGCTTCATATGGAAGGGTTTGATCCTTTTGATAATTTTAATGATTGCGGACAGATGATTTATGATAAAGAGTCACAAAAGGTCGATTGCGGAGGAAGCGGATGCGGCTGCAGTTCCAGCGTTTTTTCTGGTTATTTATTCAAAATGCTTAAGGAAAGACAGCTGAATAAGATTTTATTTATTCCTACGGGTGCGCTTTTATCACCGACTTCATATTTGCAGAAACAATCGATTCCGTGCATAGCGCATGCGGTTGTGATCAGCAATCAATAGGGGGAATAATCATGAGTTATTTATGGGTTTTTATTGTAGGCGGACTACTTTGTATGATTGCCCAAATCATTATGGATACAACCAAACTCGTATCCGGCCAGATATTGGTCATTTATATCACGGCAGGTGTAATACTCACAGCCATAGGAATTTATGAACCTCTCGTGGAGCTTGGAAAAGCAGGCGCAACGGTGCCATTGACCGGTTTTGGATATTCGTTGGTAAAAGGTACTATATCGGCTGTGGAAGAAAAAGGGTTTCTCGGCATATTCACAGGCGGGC
>DAITPG010000160.1:0-5822 GCA_036833715.1 Eubacteriaceae bacterium
GGCCGGGATTTTGATGCCGCCCGTAACGAGTGCATTATGCCCGATGAAGCATCCGTCACCGATCACCGCGTTCAGCACGATGGCGTGAAAGCCGATGAAAACATCATTTCCGATTCCGCAGGGTCCGTGAATGACCGAACCGTGCGCGCAGCTGACTCTGCTGCCGATATAAATGGAATAATCCTTGTCGTTGTATTTCACTCTGCCGTGCGCCAGTCCGTGCAGCACCACGCCGTCCTGCAGATTGGTATCCGCGCCGATGTAAAAGGGCGCGCCTTCATCCGCCCGTATGCTCACATTAGGCGCCAGTATGACGTTCTGCGAGATCGTAACGTCTCCGATCACCGAGCAAAACGGCCCGATGTACGCGGTGGGATCGATTTTCGGCTCGATGCTCACTGGATTGAGGGACGTTACCGGATTGGGCGCGATAAAATGCGGGTTGATGTTGTATGTCTTTGCTTCGTTATTTTGATTGCTCACCTTAAATTCTCCGTTCACTTTTGTGCTTTCATTATATGATTTCAATTGCAAGAATCAACCGTTGGCGGTTTCCGTTTTAAAAACATTGTCAAGGATCATCGGCAGCTCCGACGGGTGATCGATAATAAAGTCCGCGCCTGCCTTCATAAGCTCTTCTCTGTCACGAAAACCCCATGTTACGCCGATGCAGGGCACGCCCGCGTTTTGCGCCGTTTGCACGTCCACCGCCGTGTCGCCGACGTAGATCACCTTTGATTTTTCCGTGTCCATTTGTTTGATTGCCTCGGATATGCCCTCCGGAGACGGTTTTCGCTTGATGTTTTCCGATTCTCCGATCAAGGCAGAAAAAACATTAGGAAACAAAAGATCTCCGAGTTCCTTGACCGCGGAATCGAATTTATTGGATACGACAGCTGTTTTGATTTTCCTTCGCTTCAGTTCTTTAAGCAGTTCCGATATCCCGTCATAAGGCTGGGTTTTATCCAACATGTGACGGCTGTAATGCTCTTTGAATATCTCCAGGCACCGCTGCTTGTCTTCTTCCGCTGCCGCTTCGGGTGCCGCCAGCTCAATGAGCCTTTTTACACCGTTGCCTACATAGCTTTTGACCTCTTGCATTGTGCGAACCGGCATATCCATTTTACCCAGCGCGTAATTGACGCTGTCCGCAAGATCTTGCAGTGTATTCAGCAACGTACCGTCCAAGTCAAAAATGACACCTTCGATTTGCTCCGGTTCAGTCATTGAGTAAATCCAGTTCCTTTTGCGCTTTTTTTGTAAGCGAATTTTTGATCAGCTCATACGATTGGTCGATCAAATCTTGGATAACTTCCCGCGGCACTTTGCCTTGCAGCAAAATCGAATTCCAATGTTCCTTGTTCATGTAATACCCGGGAATGATATCCACATAGGTATTTCGCAGCGTCTGTCCCATGGGCGGCTCAAGCTTGACCGTAAGAATGGGACGGCCGGCTTTATCGCTGCCCAGCATGCCGAACATTTTATCGCCAAGTTTTAAAACTGTGGCTTCCCATTCGGCTTTGTATTCCGCTAGCGCGCCTTTTTTGCCTGTGCTGTAGTCTATGATCCAAGAGAGATCCATTTTTTCACCTCCGCTTTTGCCGGTTTTAACTTTAACTTGAGCATAATTACTTTAAACTTTAATTTTATTTTAAAAAATCAGGCAGCTTTAAACTTCGCTTTAAGTTTAATATCGGCTTTCCATTCCTTTGATCTTTTCATAAAGCATTTGATTGACGGGCGTTTGGATTAGGTGCTTTTTGCCGTAATCCAAAACGGTGCCGCTAAACAATTCCACCTCACTGATCCGCTTTGCGTCGGTATCCTGCCGCATCGAAGGCGTGCCTTCGGGATTAAGCGAATGAAGGATCTTCATCCAATACTCGATATCCGTTTCCGTAAGGTTGATGCCTTCTTTCCGAGACAAAACCATCACCTCGCGCATGGCCGCCAGCATCGTATTCCGCGCCTCGCCTTCCCGCTGCAGGCCTCCGTAATTGGTTTGGTATACGGCGGCTGTTTGGTTGACGCCGACGTTGAGCATAAACTTGCTCCAAAGGCGCGTCTGCGAATCCTTCAATACTTCATGCGGAATTTTCGCGGCCGTAAAAAACTCGGATACGGCTCTGGTGTTCTGAGAAATTACGCCGGGTTCTTTGTCTCCGAAACAAAGAAATCCCATGTTTTTGTAAGTAAGCCGGTTATCCGTTTTTACGGCGTCCATCCCCTGCGCAACGCAATACAGAACATTGTCTTCTCCGTAGGTGTCCGCAATGATTTTTTCGCTGGTGATCCCGTTGAGCGCCGATAATAAAATCGTATGTCCGCCTACCTGATTTTTTACCGCTTCGATTGCGTCTTGGAGTCCGCCGAATTTAACGGCAAACAAAACCAGATCGGACGGACCGATGAGCTCCTGCGGTGTAACATAATGAAAGTCGCAAAGCTCGCCGTTGCAGTACACGCCGTCCTTGATGTATTTTTCGATGCGGCCTTGATCGGCAATGATCCTTACATTTTCCTTTGGTAAATGCTTGGACAGTTGATTGGCGTATAAAATGCCGAGCGCGCCAAGCCCGATAACGGATACGGTTTTGATCTGCATGAAAACTCCTTCAAATTGGTACTTTATTTAATCAGTCAATCATCCTTACGGTCGCAGGATTTCTTCTTTTTTCTGGACAACGCAAGTCCGCCGAATCCGCTGATAACTGCCATGTAATAACCAAAATTATAAGCAAAGCCGGTATTGTATATTTCATAGATGCCGACGCTTTTGTCAAATATTGAGTAAATCAAGCTGAACGGCGCGATCCAGCCGTGCCAAATGCCCGTAAAAAATCCCGCCGGATCATTAACAGAATTTGCGCCGTCTCCCGGAACGCAGCCGCTCAGCAACAAAAGCAGTAATGCAAAAACTAAAAACAATGAAATTTTTTTGTTCATTTTAATCTCCGATCCTATTTATAAAAATCAGCCGCTTGTTTTTTGAAACGCGCTGTTTGTCTGTGAGAATGTATGATGTACACAGCCTTTCCGCAGCCACCCCTAAAGATTTTATGGTAAGCCTCTCGGTAAGTGCCGTTAAAATTCCATATCCATTTGATGAATTCCGAATCGATTTTTTCTGGGCAGCCTTCGCCCATATCGGGTCTTGTTGTTCCTTTGTAGCGCCATACTCTTTTTAGCACATTTCGAAGGCAGATAAGGCGGTTAAAATCCAAGTAGATGACGGTATCGCAGCGGGATAATCTTTGATGCAGCGTGCGGTTATAATTGCCGTCGATGATCCAGCGATCCTTATTTAATTCGGTCTGAAGCTGCGTATCAAATTGGCTTTCCGATACGCTTACCCAATCCTTTCGAAAAAAAAGCTTATCTAAATGAATCACGGGCAATCCTGTGATTTCTCCCAGCTCAGCGGCGAGTGTAGATTTTCCGCTGCCCGAACAGCCGATGATCAATATCCTTTTTCCTAGCATATCTTTATTTTATCATATCCTATCGATTTTACGGATGCATCTCAATTGATTTTGATCGGTTGATTCAACAATTGCTGAATATAAAAAGATTGTAAGGTTAAAAATAATGATTGGTAAAATTTCTATATTTTTGTAATTTCATCTTTCATTACGGATCATTATATGATACAATAATTTAGAATCATTACAAATAAACGTGAATTAATGGGAGGAAAAAATGGAAAACAAAACTTTGCAAAATTTAATGGAAGCCTTTGCGGGGGAATCGCAGGCAAACAGAAAGTACATGTCTTATGCGAAAAAAGCTGAAGCGGATGGAAAGATCAATGCCGCCAAATTATTCAAAGCCGCTTCCGATGCCGAAACCTTACATGCGCTCAAACATTTTGAGGTAGCCGGAAAAATCCATACCACAGCTGAAAATCTTGCGGATGCGGTTGCCGGTGAAACGCACGAATTCCAAAATATGTATCCCGATTTTGTCAAGGAAGCGCAAGCCGAAGGCAATGACGCCGCGGTTCGCTCCTTTACCTATGCCATGAAAGCCGAAGAAGTTCATGCAATGCTATATAAAGAAGCGCTCGAAAACATTGATCAGACCGAAGAAATCTTTTATTATCTGTGTCCCGTATGCGGAAATATCGAAAAGGCCGTCCCTGACAAGTGCTCCATCTGCGGCGTGCCGGGCAGCAAATTCATTAAATATTAATCTTTTGCATAAAACAAGTATTTAAAAAATAATAATCCTTAACCGGATTATTATTTTTTTGTTCCGTGCTATTTTCGAAGGAATGCGTGCAGCGCAAGTTATATTTTTTCCAATAACTCTTCGGCGAATTTGTCCAAATCCTCGGGCATCCCCTGTTTGAGTTCACCGCATTTGGCACAGAAAGGCCGCCATTTGCGCTCGCCGCGCAAAAACATGGATTGCAGCCGCCATAAGTGAATGCTGTCCCAGACCTTTTTAGGCGTTTTATACAATCCAAGCTCGTTGCCCAATACCAGATTATGTTTCCAGTCGAAGCGGCACATGCTATAGGAGCCGTCCGAATTGATCGCCATTTCATAAAAGATGTACGGGCAAATCAGCACTTCTTTGACTTCTTTGCCTAAAATATTGATATTTTCATCGATTTCGATCTTTTCCTGTTTAAAAGTCGGCCAGTAATCAATGGCATGTTCCACATAAATACCGTCGGTGATATTGCCGAACGTATCGTAAAACCGTCGGACTTGCTGCTGCGAGAGGTTGTCTCCGTTGATCTTTATATTCATTTCGCACTGTTTTTTGTGTTCATAAAAAAACGCGATATTCTCTACGAATCGTTCATAATCGAGCTGATAGCGGGAGAAGTCTGCATATTGCTCCGCGTTGATCCCTTCCACCGATATATTGATGCGGTCCAATCCCGCTTCAATGATATCCATACTGAGCTTGGGCGTCAGCAGCGACGCATTTGTCGTTGTATCCACTCGTTCGCAGCAGCCGGATTTTTTGGCGTAGGCCACCATTTCCGCAAACTGCGGATGAAGCAAGGGCTCGCCGTCTTTATATAGCCGGATCACTTTTACCTTGTCTTCAAATTCCAAGATGCTGTCAATTATTACTTTGTAAAGCTCAAAATCCAAGGGTCCGTGATTGCGTCCGCGCACACTTTTCATCAGATCTCGATCACCCGTCGGACAAAACTTGCATTGAAAGTTGCAGCGATCACACGGATCTATATAAATCACATAAGGCGTTCGCAGCGGTATGGCATCTTTCAGCTGATTGCTGTCGTATAGGTCAATGCGGGGTTGAATTTTTGCTTTCATGATAAAGTCCATTCTTTGTCAAATATTCAGTGCAATTCATATTCCTATTATAATCAATTATCGGCACAGAGTAAAGCTGCGCAGCCAAGAGATATTATTGAAAGCAAGATCGAGTTATGCGTTTACGTCACAGCCGATATCACCATCAAAATTGATTGTTGGAGGAAGCGAAATAAAACAAACAAGAGCCAATCCTATGCGGATGGCTCTTGTTACATCATTTGTTTCTAATTTGGTGGAGATAAGGGGATTCGAACCCCTGACCTTCTGACTGCCAGTCAGACGCGCTCCCAACTGCGCTATACCCCCGCAACAGCTACAAGCAAAATATTAACATAAAATAACGCCGTTTTCAACTATTATCGCTTTTATGTTAAATCTTTCTTCATGATTTGCGAAGGCGCCGGGAGGCACCGGGTTATGTATAAATCCAATTGATCAGCTTTCTTCCCATTTCATCAGCGCGCTTGCCTATACGCCGCTCGCCTCTGCCGCCGCCGCCGGCACCCCCCGAGCAGTCGC
>DAITPG010000161.1:0-5790 GCA_036833715.1 Eubacteriaceae bacterium
GGAATATTTTACGCTGCATCCCAATATCGACAGCAAAGTCGAAAGCCGCATCCTCATTCGATCTTAAAAAGAACCTGCCGCAGCGGCAGGTTCTTTAGGCTATAATACTGAATACCCGAATTAAATGAGCGCAAGGATCACAAAATTCATAATAAAGAGCAGTGTCGATACGATAAGGATCGGGTGCACTTCTTTAATCTTGCCCGTAACAAGCTTGATGATGCAGTAGAAGATGAACGCCGTAGCGATACCGTAAGAAATGCTGTAACAGAAAGCCATAAAAACGCCGGCGAAGAAAGCCGGAATCGCTTCGGATAAATCGGTCCATTCCACTTCTTTAAAGGAAGAGAGCATCATGATACCGACAATAATCAGCGCGGGAGCCGTTGCAGCCATAGGAACAAGGCCCGCGATGGGCGCGATGAAAATGGAAGCAAGGAAAAACAATGCCGTCACAACACTGGTGAGACCCGTGCGTCCGCCGGCCTGAATGCCTGCCGCGCTTTCGATATAGGTGGTCGTATTGGAGGTTCCGAATACCGATCCTACGGAAGTAGCGATGGCGTCCGCAAACAGAGCCTTGTCCATTTTGGATTTAAAGCCTGCGCTGTTGGCCATAGCGGCTTCGTCTTCTGCGCTGAAGATTCCGCTTTTGCGTCCGGTGCCGATAAATGTGCCGATGGTGTCAAATGTATCCGATAAGCTGAATGCGAAGATCGTCATCAGCACCAAGGGAATCTTGGATGAATCGGAGAACAGGGAACCCAGTCCTTCACTGCCGAAAGCCGCGCCAAAGGTGGTGCCCAGAGCCGCAAACGCGTCGCCAATACCGGCTGTTGCGCCCGCCTTGGTTAAATCAACAACTCCGAAAGGAATGCCGATGAGGGTGGTTGCGACAATTCCGATCAAAATGGCTGCCTTCACTCTGAATATCAATAATACAATGGTAAGGATAAGGCCGATGATCGCGAGCAATACCGCGGGCTGATTTAAAGTAACCAGCGCAGGAACGGCGCTTGCGTTAGAAATGACGGTGCCGCCGTCCAAAATAAGGTTTTGTCCAGGATCGGAAGTGAACTGTAAAAGTCCGGCGTCCTTGATGCCGATGTATGCGATGAAAATACCGATGCCGCCGCCGATTGCGTTTTGAATGCTGGTCGGGATGGCTTTGATGATGGATTTTCTGATTTTGGTTACGGTGATAATGATATTAACGATACCGCAAATAAATACCATAGCGAGAGCCTGCTGCCAGCTGAAACCCAAACCGAAGCATACCGTATAAACAAAGAAAGCGTTAAGACCCATGCCCGGAGCCTGAGCGTAAGGCACGTTAGCGAACAAGCCCATGACGAGCGTGCCGATGGATGCGGAAATGATGGTCGCAAGGAATACCGCGCCCCAGGGCATACCGGTTTGAGACAGCATCGCAGGATTGACGAAAATAATGTAAGACATAGCAAAGAATGTCGTCAGGCCTGCAATGAATTCGGTGGATACTTTGGTGCCGTTTTCCTGCAATTTGAAAAATTTGTCCATTGAAATCTCCTCTTCTTTTTTTCTTAACAGCGTCCGAAGACTTTTACCAAATAAAAAAACAATCGGTGTTTCTCCGATCGAAATTTCAAACAAAGGATAACAAAGCATAAAAGTATGCCATCCAATAGTCGAACAATTTCCGGTTGCTCGGTAGAAACTTCAGACCCGTATTGTCTGCATTATATTGGTGCTTGAAAAGATGTTTTTAGTTTATCATACAATCTAACTACTATCAAGCGGAAATTATCGCCTGCTGTCGATTTTTGAAGAAGAATAGAGGATCGTGCACAACCACTTGAATTTTCAGTTTTTCAAAAAACTCCGCTGAACGGAGTTTAAAGAGAGTAGGCACCTTATTATTACGGTAGAATCAAACCGAAAATAAGAAAATGCCTTAATTGTGATATCATCCATATATAAAAATTAAAGTTTAGATATATTTTGGGTCTATCGATATTGTTTTTATCCGTTATGCGGTACTAAATCACAGCTTCGGCAGCTGCAGCACAGCCGATTCGATCATCGCTTTTACGGATTCCTCATCGATATCGAAACCTTTGCTGTTTAAAAAATCAAGCACATATTGCAATTTTTCAGCGCCTCTGCCCGCGCCCTTAAAAATCTGTTCCGCCGCAAATACTGCGATCTTGACCCATTCATTGATTGCCGCGCGCTGCTGTTCGGTTGTTTTGCTTCTGATCCATGGAATCAAAAAAGCGGTTATCAGGGCGGAAGCCACCGCGATCACAGCATTTACGAGTCCTGTCAAGTCGATCATACCAATCACCCCTTTCAAGGTTATAGTATGCTTCCCGTTCGAATAGCGTTACTTTACAAACAAATATATCCTTGTCACTAAAATGATGATATGATAAAGGCACACCCAAACAGATTTACATATATTCGGAGGGAATTCATTTGAAGATCGGAGCCTGTCAATTTGCGGTAACGGATAACGTTGAAGAAAATTTTGCACATATAAAAAATGCGGTTTTTAAGGCATCTGCAAAAAATGTGCGCCTGCTTCTATTTCCCGAATGCGCGCTGACGGGCTATCCGCCGTTAAAAATCGCTTCTCCGCAATCGATCGATTTCAACCAAATATCTTATTATTCAAATAAGTTACGGGAACTTGCGGTCACATATGCAATGTACTTATTTGTAGGCAGCGTCATAAAAGAAAAGGAATCTTTTTATAACAGCATCTTGGTTTTTTCTCCGGAAGGAGAGCCGCTTTTGCCCTATCATAAACGCGGTTTATGGGGCTGGGATGCCGACAACTTCAAACAGGGCGACAACAATGGTATTTATGAAATCGACGGTTATCGTATCGGGATACGGATCTGCTATGAAATCCGCTTTCCCGAATACTTCAGGGAACTGTATAAAGCCGATACGGACATCAATTTGGTTTCATTCTGCGATATCTCGGATACGGAAAATTTATATCGCTACAAATTGCTCCGGTCGATATTGCGGACGCGCGCGATGGAAAATATATGCCCTATCTTATGCGTCAACGACTGCTCACTGTTTCAGACAGCTCCCTCAGCCTTTATTAATGAAGAAGGCGATATTGCTGCGGAGCTTCAGAGAAACAAGAAAGGCCTGCTGATTTATGACTTCGAGCGTTCCGATCTTTCTTTTGGAGCAATAGGACGAAAAACATTTTCCGACAAGTTAACCGATTGACGTAATAAGGATAAATAAGTTAGGAGAAATGTATGAAGCACAAAAAGTTGATCCTGATAATCCTTTTGTTAAGCGCAGCGTGTATATATTTTTATTTCAAAAATCATAGACCAGTCGGCAAAACGGAAAACGCTGAAATCACAATCGGAGATTCTGCAAAATTCAGCAGGGCAGAAATTGAATCCGCCATGGATACCGTTAAGCTTTTCTTCAAAGATTTTAAAGGCTGTGAGTTAAAACGGTTGTGGTACGATGAAGAAAGCGCCGAAGTCGACATTAATGGATATTTATCCTACGGGAGCGGCGCTGTCAATGGGACAGACGCAGCCGATGTGATTATTTTATACTCGGATTTTTATGTGGATTATTTCGGAGCCGATGTGGGATTTAATCCAAATCCACATACGAAGGTTGGATGTGGACACTCGTTAAGGATGATCATACAGGCAGTTGGTTTTTGGATACCTACGGATATTAGCGAGAACTGATTTTTCACCTGACATCAAAGCATTAACAACACATAATCCTAAGTTTTATCAACATAAACTGAGCAATACTCAAAAAACTTTGAAGTCCTGAGCGGGTCGTCTCGGGACGGACGGCGGTGCGAGGGTTCGAATCCCTTTGCGGCAAATAAAAAAACCGAGATTTCTCTCGTTGCATGATCTTCTGAAATAGCGGAGAATCGCTTTCACAGGGCAACAGCCCGTACTTTCAATACGATGAGCGGCGGGCGCTTGCGTCCGGAGCGAACGATTCGGGTCGGACGGCGGTGCGAGGGTTCGAATCCCTTTGCGGCAAATAAAAAAAACGAGATTTCTCTCGTCACATTGGTTGTTTTCGAAATGGCGGAGAAGGAGGGATTTTTCCTTAATTTATCGGCTTTGCCGAAACTTCTAATCCGATGAGCGGTGGGCGCTTGCGCCCGGAGCGAACGATTCGGGTCGGACAGCGGTGCGAGGGTTCAATTCCCTTTGCGGCAAATAAAAAAAACGAGATTTCTCTCGTTGCATGATCTTCTGAAATAGGGAGAATCGCTTTCACAGGGCGACAGACCGTACTTTCAATACGACGAGCGGCTTATCGCAATACGATAGAGTGAAGGAAGCTTTATCCTTAATTTATCGGCTTTGCCGAAACTTCTAATCCGATGAGCGGCGGGCGCTAGCGCCCGGAGCGAACGATTCGGGACGGACGGCGGGGCGAGGGTACGAATCCCTTTGCGCAAATAAAAAAACCGAGATTTCTCTCATTGCATGATCTTCTGAAATGGCGGAGAAGGAAGGATTTTTCCTAAATTTATCGGCTTAGCCGAAACTTCTAATCCGATGAGCGGCGGGCGCTTGCGCCCGGAGCGAACGATTCGGGTCGGACGGCGGTGCGAGGGTTCGAATCCCTTTGCGGCAAATAAAAAAAACGAGATTTCTCTCGTCACATTGGTTGTTTTCGAAATGGCGGAGAAGGAGGGATTCGAACCCTCGCGCCGGTTCCCCGACCTACACCCTTAGCAGGGGCGCCTCTTCGGCCAAACTTGAGTACTTCTCCGAATTAAAACAGTTATATTTGACTGGCCGAGAGGGTGGGATTCGAACCCACGTAGGCTTTCACCTCAACGGTTTTCAAGACCGCCCCGTTATGACCGCTTCGGTACCTCTCGATAGATAGCCTATAAATAATAGCATTTAAACAAATTATTGTCAATATTTAATACCCTATTTCTTAAATTTGAAATTTTTTATTCTTTTATAAAGGAGTCCCTTTTCTCTTGTGGAATAATATGTAAAATTATGAATTATGGATTGACAAAATTTGGCGATATAAGTATGATAAAGCCATAAAGCGGATGAGAGGGTCAGTATGGTAACAAAATATGCACTTTTAAGCGATGATGAACTCGTTAAGATGATGAAGGACAGCAGCTGCGACAAAGATGTTTTTGAGGAGATCGTGAACCGTTATAAAAAATTTATCAGTTTTAAATGCAGGAGCTATTATATCGCCGGCGCTGATAAGGACGACGTGTTTCAGGAAGGGCTCATCGGTTTATACAATGCCGTGGAATCGTATGATACTTCCAAGGCGGCCAGCTTCGGCACATTTGCCGTGCTGTGCATCACCAGACAGATTCAGACGGCGGCTAAAATGGCTTCCAGAAAAAAACATGTGCCGCTCAACGGCTACATATCGCTATGGGGTTCCGACCGGGATACCGAGGAACTCAGGGAAAAGTACGGCATTCCCGTTGCCCGGGCCGAGGAAGAGCCGGAAGAGATCGTTATTAAAAAAGAACTTTCCGAACGCGTGGCTTACGTGATTGAAAACCTGTTATCCGAAAAAGAAAAGGAACTCTATTGCGACTTCATCAACGGTTATTCCTATAAAGATATCGCTTTAAAACATAAGGAAGATTTCAAATCCATAGACAATGCAATCCAACGGGCGCGCAAAAAGATCGACATGTACACCAAAAGCTATTAACTTAAAAGTATTGACGCAAGGCATTTTTTCTTGTATGATAGTACGTACCGGAGGGATGCCCGAGCGGCTAAAGGGGGCGGA
>DAITPG010000162.1:0-5768 GCA_036833715.1 Eubacteriaceae bacterium
GCACACTCCCAGGGCGATGGTGTCGTCGCGATTGAAGAAAGCGGCGAACTGGTCATTATGAAGGGCGGAAAGGAAGATTACATTGCCTAACATAATCAAATCGGCTCATTACAGTAAAGAAAAATTTCACATAGCATCCAAAAGTGCCGAACCCGGCGGTTTGCGTCAAATCCCTGTTGCGATTGATGAAGCGCCGAGTTTCAACTTGAAGCAGAAGCAGGAAGAGCTTTTGGTGGAGTCCCTTAAAAAAGCAAACAGCATCGTTGAAAAAGCGCATCTCGAAGGGATGGCCATGTTGCAGGAGATCGAATCTTCCGCAAAAAAACGAAGCGAGCTGATGCGAAAAAGCAGCCAAAAAGAGGGCTATGAAACGGGATTTGATCTTGGAAAAAACGAAGGTTATCCCATCGGCTTTCAAGAAGGCTATGAAGAAGGACTCCGCAGGGCCCAAAACGAATATGATTATCAAATCAGAAGCTTTGAGGAGTTAAATGCGGCATTTGAAACGGAAAAGCAAAACGTTATGCAGACCTTTAAAAACGGGCTGGATAATTTAGTTTTTACCATTGCCAAAGCTGTTTTAAAAAAGGAAGTGTCTGTTCATCCCGAATTTTTGGCTCAGGTGGCTTATGATGCCATTACAGAGTACAAAGAACAATCGTGGGTGAAGCTGTATTTATCGGAATACAGCGTTAAAACGCTGAGTGAAAACCATCCGGAATTTGTTCAGAATTTAAAGGGCAACGTGAAGCTGATCGCCGATCCCAATCTTACCAACAGCGACTGCTTATGCGAAACGCCCCTTCAGATCGTGGACGCGGGAATTGATACTCAATTCGAAAATATATTAAAGGCCTATGCCGAAAGTGACGGCACAGATAATGAAGAATTCTCGATTCAGATATGAAAATTTAGTCAATACCGACCTTCTCGAGTATATCGGAAAAGTCAACAACGTCATCGGTATGATCATCGGCGCTTCCGGGCTAAGAGCCAAGATCGGCGAAATATGCACGCTGACCTCCTCTTCTGGCGAAAAGGAAGTTCTTGCGGAAGTTGTGGGCTTTAAGGATGATGATATCCTATTGATGCCATACAGCGACATCAAGGGCATCGGAGCGGGAAGCCTTGTCAAATTCGCAAAAAAGAGACTCAGCATACCCGTCGGCAATTTTTTGATCGGAAGAACGATCGATTCCATGGGAAACCCGATTGACGGACTCGGCTCCTTTGAAAATATTACCGAACACTACGATGTGGAAACTACCTACACCAATCCGCTTCAGCGTCCAAGGATCAATACGCCCATCAGCTATGGTATCAAAGCTATCGATGGCCTGTTGACGATAGGCAAAGGACAGCGTATGGGCATATTCTCAGGCAGCGGCGTCGGAAAGAGCACCTTGCTCGGCATGATTGCCAAAAACGTAAAATCCGACGTCAACGTGATTGCTCTGGTGGGTGAACGAGGACGAGAGGTTGCAGAATTTATAGAGAAAGATCTGGGTGAAGAGGGACTGGCCCGTTCGGTGCTTGTGGTTGCCACATCCGACCAGCCGGCCATGTTCCGCTCCAAATGCGCGCTTGCCGCAACGACCATCGCGGAGTATTTTCGGGATCAGGGTAAAGATGTTTTGCTGATGATGGATTCCCTTACACGCTTTGCCATGGCGCAAAGAGAAATCGGCCTTGCCACAGGCGAACCGCCCATTGCGAGAGGGTACACGCCCTCCATTTATGCGGAACTGCCCAAGCTGCTGGAACGAAGCGGCAATTTCAAAAGCGGCTCCATAACCGCCATTTACACGGTTTTGGTGGAAGGGGACGATACAAATGAGCCGATAGCGGATACCGTGCGCGGCATACTGGACGGCCATATCGTGCTTTCCCGGACGCTGGCGAACAGAAACCACTTCCCTGCCATTGACATCAACGCGAGTATTTCAAGGCTTATGAATGATATCGTATCCGATGAACATAAGAATTTGGCGTACCGCATGCGGGAATTGCTATCGACTTATTACCAAAATTATGATTTGATATCCATCGGCGCGTATAAGCCCGGCGTTAATCCAAAGCTGGATGAAGCGGTATTAAAAATCGACGCAGTCAACCGTCTGCTGCGGCAGCGCACGGATGAAAAATTGTCCTACGACGAAACGCTGGAAATCATGAAAGCCATATAAAGCCGTAACGAAACGAGGGCCCTTATGAAAATGTTTAATTTTCCCTTGGAAAAAGTGCTTAACTATAAAAATCAGATCCTTGAAAATTTACAAAATGAGCTGTCTGTCATTCAACTGCAGCTTAACGAAGTTGAGAAGATATTGTCAGACCTTAACAATAAATATAAGCTTACAAGCGACGGCCTTCTTTTGGCTTATAAAAGCGACATCACCGCAAAGGACATCCATTCCTACAAAATATATCTTAACGAAATTGATAAGCAGATCCGTTTATATGAACAAAAAAGAGAAGCGATTCGCGCGCAATTCCTAAAAAAACAAAACGAAATCGTCAACGCCAAAATTGAGGTTTCCACATTCGAGAAATTAAAGGAAAAGCAATTTAGCCAATATACGATGATCGAAAAAAAGGAACAGGAACTTTTCATCGAAGAATTTGTCAACAACGCAGGAAGAAAAAGCTCTTAATACTCATTAAGACTTTTCATATAGTTGAAAGGAGGTGAATAAAATGAAAATCACGCAAACACAATACATCAGCCAAAAAACAGAAACCGAACGAGCGCAGAGCAAGGACGAAAGCGGAAAATTTGCCGATCTTTTGCAAAGCAGTTTGAAAGAAGGCGGAGCAAAGGCTACGGAAAATGAACCCATTGCAAAAACTTTGGAACAACACCAAATTCTTTCGGATGAAGAAGCAGAGCCAAACACCAAGGAGACGGAGATATTTTTGCAATATCAAATGCTTGCTTTCGCTCTGGCCGAATCCGTTGAGCCTGTCATTTCGAACTCTTCAAACCCAACGAAAGATAGTTCGGTTGAGGTTAAAGACTCCGATATCAATTTGGAGACAATTGTTTGCAATAACGGCATTTCTGTAGTTTCGGAGGCTGTTTCCGCTGATGCTGTGCGCCCAATAACATCAATGAATCTTACCGATTTGCAATCAACCCGGCAGTTCGCCGAATCAAATGACACGGATAGTAGTTTATCCTCGCGGTCGACGTTTGTTGAATCCCAAAACGGTTTATCCATCCAGGCAGCTGGTGGAAGCATCGCAAATTCATCCTCAGAAAAATTGCCGACGGATAATGCATACCCATCGACTATCAAAGCCATGGAACAGCCAAGCGGCACGGAAATGCAAAAGCCGGCTGAGGTAACGCACGAAATGATTGAACCTCAGACGGAATCGACCGTCCTTCCTCAAACCATAGAAACCGAAATGACGGATAAGCCAGGCCTTGCATATTTTGATTCAAAAGAAAAATCCATGTCAACGGATAACTCCGACGGTATCGCCGCGCAGCACCCCTTACCTGTTGCATCGTCCGATCTCAAAATGATCAAGGTAAGCGATTCCTCTTCCGAAATAAGGCAGCCGATCGCAAATCAGGTCACGCAGAATGTAGTTAAAAATTTAAAGAGTGGCATATCGGAATTCAGCATGGAGCTTTATCCTAAAGATCTGGGACAGATCAAGGTCAAAATGTTGTCCAAGGACGGATTGCTTACAGTAGAGCTTTCGGCGCTTAATCCTAAAACGCAAACGCTGTTGAGCGCAAACGCCGATTCGATCCGTTCATTGCTTCAGCCAAACAATGAAAAACAGGTTATCATCAACAGCCCGGCGCAGGAACAGGCGAACTACCAACAAAATTCCGATTCCCAGCAGAATGAGTCCGGCGCGCGCCACCAAAGACAGCAGGAGCAGACGCAGCAAAAAAGTGAAGATGAATATCTGCCCGACACTGCCCGCTTTATCTCTTTTTTACAGCAAATGAAACAAACGCAGATTTCAGCAGTCTAAGAAAAGGAGTTTGAACATGTCAGTTACACCGATCAATAACTATTCGACGGCAGCCGCAAACGGTGCTTCAACCAGCACTAGCACTGCGATGGGCGCAGGCGGCAATTCTTTATCGATTGACGATTTCTTGCGTCTACTGGCTGCGCAGCTTTCCAATCAGGACGCAATGAACCCGACCAACGATACCGATTTTATCTCTCAGATGGCTCAGTTCACTTCCCTGCAAGCCATGCAGACAATGACGGAAATTTCTTACGCGCAGTACGGCGCTTCCATGATCGGCAAAAAGGTGATCGTCGCAAGCTATGACGAAAACGGAAAACCGATAACCGACCAAGGCGTTGTGGAAAACGTGTTATTTTCGAACGGAACCTGCACAGTCACCGTCAACGGAAAACAGTACGATCTTTCATCAATCACGGAAGTGGTGCTGGAATTCGACGATGAAAAATAAGCAGCTCCAAGGAGGTAACTTTGTCTGATTTTACAACAAGAATTATTTACAATCCCTACATCGGCATAGCTCCGGGTCCGCAAAAACCCAGCGAAGCAACGGAGCAAGGAAAAGCTGCGGGGCCTTCTGATTTTGATCAACTGCTGCAAAAAGAGCTTACCGATACTTCACAGCCTGTTTTTTCGAAACATGCGCAGCAGCGTGTCGATGAAAGAGCGGTGGAAGTGACACCCGAACTGATGGATAAGCTAACCGATGCCGTATCGCAGGCAAAATCCAAAGGAATACAAGATGCGCTTATTATCAGCGATAAAGCTTCGTTTATCGTAAATGTTCCATCCAATATGGTTATAACCACATTGAATAACGAAGAATCCAAAAACCGAATATTTACAAATATCAACGGAACCGTAATCATTTAGCCGGACCTTTAAGGAAGCTAACAGGCTTTGAACGAATGAGAAGCTTATACGGTTCACCGAAAGGAGTCAATACATGTTAAGAGCACTTTTTTCAGGTGTTGCGGGTCTAAAAACGCACCAAGTAAAAATGGACGTTATCGGTAACAATATCGCAAACGTCAACACTTACGGCTTTAAGGCATCCCGTGTCACTTTCAAAGACGTTTTTTATCAAACCCTGAGCGGTTCATCCGACGCAAGTGAAAACAGAGGCGGTGGCAACGCTTCGCAAATTGGATGTGGATCGATGCTGGCATCAGTCGATGTGTTGCATACACGTTCCAGCTTTGCCTCCACCAATAACGCAATGGACGCCTTTATTAATGGCGAAGGTTATTTTATCGCCGAAGACGGAACGGGCAGCTATAAATATACTCGTGTAGGCACGTTCGATTTTGACGGCAACGGCAATCTTGTTGATAAAAACAAAAGCTATATCTGCGGTTATCCAATCTTAAGAGACGCATCCGGCAATATCGTTTATCAAACAGTAACGCCTGTCAGCGGACAAGCGAATGTCGCCGGCTCCGCCATCAGCTTCGGCGATGCCAACGGCGCAACGCTCAACGGTTACGAGATCCGCGTCAATGATGCCACTCCCGCATCCGCAAGCGTTGACACAACGACCAAAGTCATCACAGTCAATCTTGATATCACGGGCGGAGCGACTAAAGCAGATCTACAGACGGCACTGCGCTCCATTACCGGCGGACCGGCCGGAGTGGACTTCACTCTTTCGAGCGTGGGCGGAACGGCTACAGATCCGGCTGTTGCCGGCGCAGGTTCGGTTTCGGGCGGCGTGGATGAAAAAACCAACGTGCCCGCGCTGGATAAAACCAAAGGACCGCAGCGCATCG
>DAITPG010000163.1:0-5720 GCA_036833715.1 Eubacteriaceae bacterium
ATTTTTTATAAGATACCGCTGGATGCGATCATAGGAAAAGAAGGCTTGGGGCTTGCGGCTTCGGTCTATCCCCTCTACACGACTTTCCTATCCATTTCAATAATCGGACTACCGGTAGCCGTTTCCAAAATGGTGGCGGAACGAATGATGTTCAACAATCATAACGGAGCGTATCAGGTATTCAGAGTGGCCTTCAAAGCGCTCGCGCTGATGGGGCTTGCCGCTTCGTTGTTGATGTGCGCAGGGGCGCATCTGCTTATTCAATGGTTTGACTGGAGCCCGGACGTTTACTACAGCATTATCGCCTTGTCATTCGCCCCTTTTCTGGTGGCGATGACTTCCGCCTACAAAGGATTTTTTCAGGGCATGCAGACCATGGGCTATTCTTCCGTTTCCCAGGTAATCGAACAGATCATACGGGTAGGTGTGGGCGTGGGGCTTGCCTATGTATTAAACCGTTCGTTTGGCATCGCCTTGGGCGCTGCGGGCGCAACTTTCGGCGCCACATGCGGCGCATTGATCGCCTTGCTGTTTTTGAGCCTAAGCTATGCCAAATATAAAAAGCAGCATATTCAACTCCTGGACGAAAGGCAATTTGCCGCGGAAAGCAACCGCAGGATATTAAAAACCTTATTTCTGCTGGCGCTGCCTATCGCTGCAGGCAGCATTACCAACACCCTGATGGAATTGATCAATTCCGTCACCATCTATTCGTGCCTTGAAAAGATCGGCATGACAAAAAAAGAAGCCACAGTACTCTTCGGCATACTGGAGAGCAATGCGCAAACATTGGTCAACGTGCCGCTGATCATCGGGTCGGCGCTGGCAGCAAGCCTGGTGCCTTCGATCAGCGAATCGTATTTAAAAAGGGACACCGCAAAAATGGTGCAAAAAACAACGATCGCGATCCGATCGGTCTTTTTTATCTCCATGCCCGCAGCCGTCGGTCTGAGCGTGCTGGCGGATCCCATACTCAATCTGCTGTTTACCAAAAGCCCGGAAGGCGCAGACATGCTATCTTATCTGGCCTTTACCGTGATTACCACCACCGCCATGACCACGCTGCAAGGGATTTTGCAGGGAGCGGGACGTTTTTACAAGCCGCTGAAAAACCTGTTGATCGGAGCTTTTATTAAACTGGCCCTGAATCTGATATTGGTGCCAAACCCTGCCTTTGGCATTTTTGGCGCGATCTACAGCTCTCTGATCGCAACCTTTGTTGTATTTATCCTCAATTATCTGGATGTTAAAAAATACATCGGCATAGGCTCGGTATCTTCCGGACTTATAAAAACTGCCGTCACCTCCTTGCTGATGGGCATGCTTGCAAAACTTAGTTTTCCCTTTTTCAAAGATATATTCGGTTCTAAGATCGGGGTACTGGTTTGCATTCTTGTATGCGGAGGATTTTATGCGGGGATCAATTATCTCATCAAAACCATACATCCGGATGAATTAAGGCAAATCAAAGGATAAAACAAAGACGGGCTTGACTAAATCAGCCCGTCTTATTTTTTTCTTTATCAAAACCGAAATACCGGCGGATATCCTCTTCATCACGGAAGGATGCGATGATATCCGGTGCAGGGATATTAATTGATTTAAGCCGGTCGGGATAATACGCATACATTTCGCCGTTTAGTTTTTTGAGCATCGTTTGCAAATACCATTCATACACATCGCTGTTGAGCAGCATCGCTAATTTCTCCAAATCGACAGGATCGCTTTGTGCTTCGACGGCAGTCATGCCGTACATATCAGCACTGAAAAAAAATCCTTTCGTATCAAATATAAATCGATTTTTTTTGCTTTTTGCCGGAAAAACGATTTTTTCATTTAAGAAAATTTCTTTATCCCTGCCCCATTGCAGCTCAAACCAGCGGCGCACACCCTTTATGCATTCTCTTCGCTTCAAAAGCAGATTTTTATAAAGTTCAAGCCTTTTTTTCGTTAGCGGATATTCGTCAATATCATTCAGATCGTTGGTATAAAGCAAATACTGACCATAAAAATTGATCTTATCGGTGATGTCCTTGCCTTTGATCCAGGGTACGCCGCATTCGGAAATACACTGCGAATAGATCAGCGAATTATCATGCACAACAAAGGCTTTGTCACAGCCGCTGATGATGCCCTGAAAAAAATGAACGTGATCGCCGAGTACCTGCGGGCAAAGCAAGTCGATCCTGTCCGTGTGATCGGATGATCTTTGATTATAAAAATTAAGCCGTACGGAAGAAAGCTTATCCTGCAAAACCATAATCGATGACATGGAGTCGATGGAAGGGTAATAAAGCTGCCGCTCATTTTGACTGCCGGATTTATAAACTTCAAACAAATGGTCGGTCTTCGCTCCTTTTTCCAAAGAAAAGATCACGGGCTTGTCCTTATTTTTGTTCTCAGACAAATCAACGACTTTACGGATTGAATAATCGGACAACAGACGGTTTCTGAAATTTTCGGTTTTTCCGCCATAGAGAGTATCACTCGCGCAAAAACAGAGCATTTTACCGCAAACATGCGTTAATCTGCCTATTTTGTTGAAATACTCTTCGTGCCGGTCTTTTTGTTTTATAAAAGTCAGATCGCATATTGCCCAATCAAAATCGCCGGCTGAATCGACGCTTATGAAATCAAAGCTGGAGATATTGGGCGCCATGAAGAATTCTTTGTATTTTAAAGCCAGCACGATTCTCGCAACCGCACAGGCTCGCGCCGACGAAGTAAATCCAAACAGGTTGTTTGACAAGATGCGGCGATGGATCGTCTCGATGGAGTCTTCTCCGCCGCCTTTGAAATAGGCCTGCATCAGAGCATCATACATGCCGCTGAGCTTTCTTCCGCTTCCGCAGGACGGGTCGATAAGCCGTTGGTTTGTATTAATATGAAGACGGAGCAGATCAATCCCGTATTCACCGTAATCTTCAAAAGTGCCGCCATCATAAAGAAAATCATGAAAAACAGACAGGCATAGTTCCGTTTCTTCATCCATCGAAAAGACATCGTCAAACAAAACATCGCAAACGGCTTTGACCTCATCCGCTTCCAGCAGCGTATTTTCTTCCTCATACATATGTACAGGACGTCCCGCCCATACAGAGAGGATATGATCAAACGTATAGGAATCAAAAAAAGAAGCCATGTATTTTTTTACATCAAAAAAATATCCCTTGTCAGACATAAAACGAATAAGCAAGGTTTTAAGGGCTACAAGCCGACGATCATCATTTTTGATAAAGGTATGCAGATCTATAAATTTCTGTTCCATTTTACTGATTGAGTTCCGTATTATCCGCTATCCTTTTGATATCTGCGGATAAATGAGTCAACTGTGTAAAAAATACATCCAATTTTCTTTTTAAATACATTAAAAGTAAAAAAGCGGATAAGACTAACATAAAAATCATGATCGGATTAATCATTTCAAAGTAAACACTCAGCTTCAATAACGAATCCATATTTTTCAACCTCACTGTCTTTATATTATAACATATTGTGTAAAATGGAAAGGAAAATACCATGCTTATCCAGTTTTTGCGCGTATTTATTCTCTACGCTCTGGTTTTATTGGTCATCCGCCTTATGGGTAAAAGACAGGTAAGCCAACTGCAGCCTTTTGAATTGGTGGTTACCATCATGATCGCCGATTTGGCCGCTCAACCGCTGGGAGACGTAAATACACCTTTGCTAAGCGGTGTCATCCCGATCATTGTATTACTCATGATGCAAGTGCTTATATCATATTTTACGATGAAGAGCAAAAAAATACGCCGTTTCTTCTGCGGGGAACCGGCAGTCATCATTGAGCATGGGCAGATCAATCAAAGAAATATCAAAGAAATGATGATTTCGGTAGATGATATTATGGAATTGCTGCGCAGCAACAACGCTCCCGATATCACGGATGTTGATTATGCGCTCATTGAAACCGATGGAGCGATCGGCATCACCAAAAAAAGCGATAAAGGGATCATTGTGAGCTTGATTGAAAACGGAAGAATATTTACTGATGTTATTCAAAATAATAATCTACGTCTTGATGAAGTAATGGAGCGTATGAGACACAGCGGAATCAAAGATGTAAAAGATGTTTTTTGGGCTTTTCATTTTGATAAAAAGATTTATTTCATACGCAAAACAGCGGAGAAGTAAAATCCGCCGATAATACGGAAAGGGATGCTGAGTGAAATCATTAAAAATTGCAATCGGATTATTTATCGCCTTGCTGCTTACAAATATCTATATGTTCAATTATCTGAAAGAAACCGTTACTTCGGTTTCAATAAAAATCGAAGCGGCAAAATTATCGGCCGCTGATGAGGATTTTGATAAAACAATGTCCATTTTGCACGAAATCCAAAACGATATCGATCAATATCAAAACATCTGGCACATCATGGTCAATCATGGTGAAGTGGACGAAGTGCAGACTTCGATTGCGCGCTGCTTGGGCTATGGTGAAAAACAAAATTTTAATGATGTGCTCGCTAATCTCTATGAATTGGAATTTAATATCGGCAATCTGTTGGAACGGGAGTATGTCAATATCTCGAATATTTTTTAGATGCTTTTCACATACGTTCAAGCTTCATCCTGAACGGAATCGTCCCCTATTTTACCCTCTTCCCACTTCCCTGTTTTGTAGATATAGCAGCAGATCAGGCTGACAATGCCGTTGCTAAGCCCCATGGATATCCAAACGGCAGTCTCGCCCATAGAAGTGAAGCGTCCGAGCAAATAGATCATGGGAAGGCGCACGATCCAAAGCCTTACAATCGAAGTCCATAAAATAGCTTTCGACTGACCGGAGCCTTTAAAAACGCCGTTAAAATTTTCTAATACAGCCAAAAATACGATCGTATAAGCCAAATAATTCAAATAAGTTTTTGTTTGCATGAATATGGCCGTGTTGCCGCCCGCAAAAAAACCGACGGTAGTATCGGCCGTCAACACCATGACAGCTGCCCCGGCGATCATGATCGCGGAACCAATAAACATGCTTTGTTTGATACCTTCCCTTGCCCTGCGGATGTCCTTTGCGCCAAGATGCTGCCCCACGATGATCGCGAGGCCGCTCCCTATGCCCATGACCGGCATGGTAAGCACGTTCAATATACGGTTGCCGATGGCAAAAGCCGTCATGGTGATCTCTCCAAAGCCGATGATGCAATAATTTAAGATCATAAAACCAAAGTTGGAGATAAATTCTCCCGTGACAGCCGGAAAGCCGATATGAAATAATTTTTTCATGATCGGCTTATCAAGCTTAATGGAAGCGGGAATAAGGCGGATGCCTGCATTGGTCGTCATTAAGGTAACGATTTGGGGTATGCAGACAACGGCCCGGGAAAGCACCGTCGCCAAGGCCGCGCCGGATACGCCCATATGAAAGGTGAACATGAAGAGCGGATCCAACGCGATATTTAAGCCGGCAGATAGTACGGTATAAATCATCGGCGTTACGGTATCGCCCTGCCCCTGACGGATGGCGTTGTATATATTCATGATATACATAAACGGAACTTCCAAAAGGATGACCTTATAATAAGCCATGCCGTAGCCGTACATTGCGCCTTTTAAACCCAACGCCGAAGCGATCCAAGGGCCAAGCAAATAGCACACGGCGAGAATGACGATGCAGATAAAGAATGAAGCGATTACAAGCTGAGCGGCGCTCTGCCTAGCTTTTTTGGGTTTGCCTGCGCCGATGTACTGCGAGA
>DAITPG010000164.1:0-5701 GCA_036833715.1 Eubacteriaceae bacterium
GATCCGACCCCGATGTCGGATGACGGCTGCATACGCGCCCGGCTTGCCCGCCGACGCTTTGAGCGGCTTCGGTAGTCCCGCCCGTAGCTGCGCCTGTTGCGGCTGCCACTGCATCGACCACCCGATTGATCACCGCGCCTGTCGCACCGCTGTTGCCGTCCGGAGTCGTAGTGGTTCCGTTTAAAATGTTGTTATACCAAGTGTTGGCTCCGCCGAAAAAGCCGGTAAGTTTCGGGGAAGTCATCCAACCCTCCACGATTTTCATAACGCCTTCAAAAAGCCAGACCACACCGAGCCATACACGAAGCGGCATCAGCAGAAAACTCGGGGTTTTGTTGGAGAAATGCCCGCCCACAAAGCTGCGGTTGTTTCTTATCGTAAAAAATTCATGTCTGACATAACTGAAAACCTTATTCCAGCCCAATACCTGAATGAAATAAATGATATTGATAAAATGCTTCGAAAGCATCGCAAAAAACGAAGGCAGATTGAACATCGCTTTGGGAAAGCCTACTCTGGCTACGCCGTATCTTCCGCCCACACATACCATTACGCCGTGGAATTTCGGTTTATACTCTTCCATGGTGCCTTCGCCGGTGACCGCGCAAACGATGTTGTGCGCTGCGCAAGCCGCGCCGTGTTCGCAGTTTTCAACCATTTGCGGTACTGCGGCGGTTTCGCCTTCGGGGATATAAAACATATTGTCGCCAAGGACATAAACGGATTCATTGTCAAGCGAACGCATAAAAGCATCCGTTTTGATGCGGCCTCTGCCGACGGATTGAAGGGTTTTCGCCACTTCTCCCGTGATGTCAGCGCTTTCGATGCCGGCGGTCCAAACGACTGTGCCGGCGGTTTTACGCGTGACTTTATCATCTTTCTTAAGCTCGATGAAATCTTCGCCGATGCCGACAACGTTGGTGCCCAGCAGTACTTCGACTCCCATTTTCCTTAAGCGTCTTTCCACTTTATCCGACAATTTTTCGGGAAGGATGGGGACCGAACGCGTTAGGATATCCACATCGCAGATCGTTACCAGATCACGGTCGATTTCATAGTGGTCGCAAAGCACGGGAACGTATTCCGCCAGTTCTCCCACCATTTCAACGCCCGTGAAGCCTGCGCCCACCACATAAAAAGTAAGCAGCGTTTTCTTTTTTTCTAAATCCGTTTCGGTTACTGCCAGTCTGAAGCATTCATGGATACGTTCTCTGAGCAGAACCGCATCGTCATAAGACCATAATTTATAGGAAAATTCTTCTGCACCCGGTACGCCGAAATAAGTGGGCTTTGAACCGGCTGCCAGCACTAAATAATCATAGGAATATTTTTCGGCTTTGCCGACGGCGCATTTGGATGCAAAATCGATGGATTCGATCGTATCGAGTTTCACATTCACTTTTCTGCCTGCAAAGATCCTCTTAAGGCTTATTCGGATGCTGTCGTCTTCCACACGGTTGGCAGCAACTTCATGAAGTTCCGTAAGCATCGTATGGAAGGGATTTTTGTCGATGATAGTGATGGATACGCTATCATTTTTTTTGAATTTTTTTGCAAGTTTTTTTGCAGTCAACACACCGGCGTAGCCGGCTCCGACAATAACGATTTTACTTTCCATAATTATCCTTTTTATGATTTTTTAAAATGTTAAAAATAATTGCAACATTTATTGCAGCGAATCGAGCTGTTCGCTAAGCAAATAAATATGTAAAGGTTATCAGATTTTTTTTCATCGCCTGAGAACCTCTATATATTATATATAGATTCTATGGATAAGTCAATAACCAGATAAAGTCAATAAGAACCAATTTGACCTTATTATTTGTTAATGAATTTGAAATAATCAGAAGAATTAGGATTATTATACAACAAATAAAAAAATATTCAAATAGTAAATTTAAATCATTATTATATATTATTCCGCTGTTTGAATGTATACGATTCATGCTATAATGATTCCAATAAATCACGAGGTGGAATTATGAGAAAACTCAAGGAATATTTTAAAAATTTGTTTTTCAATCTGGCGGTTTCTCTCAAACGCTTTCCGGTCACCCTGGTTGCGTTAGCAGTCATTACCGTCCTTAACTGCTGGCTGATTGAAGACAGCGCTTTATCCGACCGGCGTTTACTGATGCGGCTGATCTATGCCGGCATTTTTACGGTTTTCGTGAGTGTGTTTTTACAGTTTTTGTGCGAGCGTTCACAATCTGCTTGCAAACGCCGCGCGCTATTGACGGCAGCAAGTATTGTCGCGGGTGTCAGCTATTTCTTTTTAATGACTTCAGAAAACATCAACGGTGCCGCCATGACGATCCGCCTCTTTGTAATCTGCTTTGCATTGTTTGCGGCTTATCTGTATATTCCTTCCTCAAAAACAGCAGAGGATTTCAACAATGTAGCTCTTGTTCATTTTAAAGCCGCGTTTACCGCTGCGCTTTATGGGATCATTTTGTATTTAGGCTGTCTGGCGATCTATTTTGCGATCGATCTTTTGCTGGTCGAACTTAATTCCAATCTGCCTTTGCACCTTGCTGCCATTGTATTTATCTTTTTTTCGCCTTTGGTATATCTGTCCCTGCTGCCTCATTTCAATTCGGAGGACGAAACGGACATCGCCCGATACAGGGAATATTCCAATTATCCGCATGTGCTGGATATTTTGATCTCTTATATCGCAATCCCCTTGATCGGTATCTATACGGCAGTGGTTGCGGCTTATTTTGTGAAGATCCTTGTAACAGCCGAATGGCCCATCGGTCAGATCGGCCCTATGATTTTGATCTATTCTATGGCTGGGTGGTTTATCTATGTGCTATGCGGAAAACTCACAAACCGCTTTGCGCTGTTATACCGCAAATATTTTCCGTTTGCAGAAATAGCGTTGGTATGCCTTCAGCTCGTATCGGTCGCTATAAGGCTTAATGCCTACGGAATTACGGAATCGCGCTATTATGTTAGCTTGTTCGGAATATTCTCAATTGTATGCGCTTTATATCTGATCATTTCCAAAAATAAAAAATCCGGTATGATCGCCCTGCTGGCCGCATGTTTTGCTTTGTTTTCGATCATTCCGCCCGTAGATGCGTTCAGCGTTTCACGTATGAGCCAAATGGCGCGCATCGAAGATATCCTGGTGCGCAACGGTATGCTTTTAAATGATCAAATCATCCCTAACGCGGACATTAAAGCGGATGATAAACGTGAAATTACAAGCATTATTTATTATATGGCCGATATGGGGCACCTTTCGTCGGTCAGCTGGATGCCTCAGGAGTTCAGCGATGATGACATCTATTCTGAATTTGATACGGTTTTTGGGTTCTATCCCTATTACGGTGGTTATGAGGGCGAGGAAATTCAATATGTAAATGCCTATCTTGATGTGGCAACACCGCTTACGATTGCGGGTTACGACGCGCTGATCAAATTTACGTTCAGCGGTGACATCGAAGCTCCCTATACGCAGGCGCCTTTCTTTGAGATAAACGGCATCACCTATACGCTCAATCAGATCCCATCCGAAAAAAAAGAGGTCATCTTATCGGTATCCGACAATAACGGCACAGCGGTCATGGAGATACCGCTGATGCATCTGGTGGAACAGATTCCGCAAAGCGGCGAGGGCAAAAACAGTCTGCCGCAGGAGAAGATGATGCTGGATATGCAGAACAGCTTAATGAATGTGCGCGTGATCATCGAAAACATCAATTTTGAGATCAGCGCCGACGGAACGTACCAACATATCAACGGAAACGCTTATGTTCTTATCGCAAAACCCTGAAAAAAATATGGCAGCGGAAGAGTAAAATCCTTCCGCTGCTTTTTAAAGATATTCGTTCATGAAATTTTTTACCGCGTAAATAATCCGTTCGTCGCTTTTGGGTATTTGGAGGCTCAGTTGTTTGATCAGATCTTTCATCTCATGTCGTTTTGTAATGCCGTCCACCGGGCATTTACTCTTAATGACGGGTATCTGTTCCTTTCCGACATTAAAAATAATATCCTTTTCGCGCAAATAGATCAGCGGACGGATCACCTTGACCTGCTTTCGGTCAAGAAATGTGAGCGCTTTAAAAGTATTGAAACGGCCTTCGTATAAAAGGCTTAAGAAAAACGTCTCTATAAGGTCGTCGGCATGATGGCCGAGCGCAATTGTTGATGAACCCAATTCCAACGCCAAATTGTGTAATGCGCCGCGCCGAAGATTGGCGCATAGGGAACAGGGATTTTTCTCCTGACGGCGCGCGAATACGATCTCCGCGATCTGGGTTGGCCGTATCACAAGCTCCACATCCAATAGTTTGCAATACTCTTCAAGTTGCTCAAAATCCATATTTCCGAAGCCCATATCCAGGCAGATAGCCTTGAGCGTAAACGGCACCGGTGAAAATTTGCGATAAACGGAAAGCGCCTTTAGCATCAGCATACTGTCCTTGCCGCCGGATACCGCAGCGCATACGACATCATGATCCTTTATCATTTGATAATCTTCGATGGCTCGTCTCATTTTACTTAGCACTTGTTTCATTCGTCACTCCTCAGGGGAAATAAAATATGGGCAGTTGCCCATATTCAGTCAGGTTTATAATATATCTATAAGGGAGGATATCTGATCCAGCTCTTCGGGTTTAATATCCACTTTGTTGGTTTTTATGGTATTAAAATCGATCGGCAGCTGCTTTTGGGGCGGGCGTATCGGCGTTTTGGCGTCCGCGTTCAGTTGTTTGGCTACCTGCATCGCCTGTGGTTTACTATCCTGCGCTTTTACGGGCTCTTTGCGCATGGGCTCGGGAGCCTGCTCTCTGACCGGCCTTGCCTGTCTGACGGGCTCAGGTTCATTTACGGGCGCTTTTTTAGGCTGCGCGGCAGTGACAGCTTCTGCGGGTCTTTCCTGCCGTACAGGCTTTTCCTGCTGCGGACGTTCAACGGGTGCCGTACGCTGCGGTTCGGTTCTTTTAACGGGCTGCTCAACGGGGCGTGCCTGTTGCGATTGCTGCTGCACAGGCGGTACGCTATAACCCAGCGGCTCGTCGTTCGCCTTGGCCGCCAGCGAGATCTGCGGCGTAGGCGCCGATGAGTTTAATATCTCCAGGGTTTTAATGATGTTGTTGGCCAGATCCGGATTGTCTCTGGGCAACGCCAGCGGAGTAGGGAAGGTTGCATTGTGATTTCTTTTGCGCTGGTACCTATCGATCCTGTCGGGATACGCTTCCCGGTTTTCTCTTTGGATGGTGTTAAGGGCGCGTTCCTTTTCTTCAAGTTCCACCATTTTTAAAAGCATGTTGTATTCGCGTTCTTCGACTAATCTTGCTCTGGTGTTTAATGTCGAATAAAGGGATTTGATATCGTCAAGGATCTTATCCAGAATTTCTTTTTTGTTTTTATCGATATAGGTTTCGGATGTCGAATAATCCTGATAGGCTACATTGGACTGCATCGTAATCTTGTTTTCAAGGATTTGGATGCGTTGTTCCTTTTCATCCAGCTGATCCATCAGCAGATCGATCTTCCGGTCTTTTTCTTTTTGCTGCTCCAGCAGTTCGGGGTCCTGCACCGTGATCACCTGCACGGGCGGTTCAGCGGCTGCTTGCGGCTGTACCGTATAGGGTATTTGTTCCGGCTGCAATCGCGGCTCATACGGATTATTGGGATAGGGATTTAAATTCATTTCCTGTGGCTTGTGTTGATATTCTTCATC